>CAZNTP010000020.1:0-20387 GCA_964575985.1 uncultured Ruminococcus sp.
CACCGCTCAAGGTTACACCCTTTTTCTCGGCATAAGCCTTAGCAAATCCGAAAGCCGTTTTCTCTGCAACGGTAGAAATTGTACCCGCCTTGAAAACGTTTTCACTACCAAACATAGTCTCGGTGTATTTCTGCACCTGTGTCTGAAATTCGTTAGAGAAGTTAAGGTCTATATCAGGTACCTTGTCACCCTTAAAGCCCAAGAAGGTTTCAAACGGGATATCGTGACCGTCTCTATCCATCTCAGTATCACAATGAGGACATTTCTTCTCAGGTAGGTCGAAACCCGAGCCTACCGAGCCGTCGGTAAAGAATTCACTGTAACAGCATTTAGGGCATACATAGTGAGGCGCCAAGGGGTTAACCTCGGATATACCCGCCATAGTAGCTACAAAGGAAGATCCAACCGAACCACGCGAGCCTACGAGATAACCGTTTTCCTCACTGTAGGCAACAAGCTTCTGAGCCGAAATATACATTATAGAGAAGCCGTTGTTAATAATTGAATTAAGCTCCTTTTCGAGTCGCTTTTCAACTATTTCGGGCACATTCTCGCCGTATTTTTTATGCGCGTTATCCCAACAAATGCGGCGTAGCTCTTCATCCGAGCCCTCAATCACAGGGGGATAGTTACCGTCGGGCACAGGGATAACATCCCCGTCCACCATATCGGCTATTTTATTTGGGTTATCAATAACAAACTCTTTAGCTCTCTCACCAAAATAACTGAAATCCTCAAGCATTTCGGTGGTAGACTTAAAGTAAAGGGGTGCCTGATTGTCGAAATCATCAAACCCTTGACCTGCCATAAGAATTTTACGGATAATTTCGTCACTCTTTTTAAGGAAATGCACGTCACCCGTAGCCACAACAGGCTTACCGAGTTTATCAGCAAGCTCAACAATCTTTCGGTTAAAGTCCTTTAAAACCTCGTTGCTTGTAACGTGGCGGTATTTGTTAGGAATAACCGCTCCCGTTTTCTTATCCTTTTTATCGGGTAACATCGAGTCCCTTACCATAAAGGCGTTGTTACCTAAAGGCTGAATTTCAAGGTAATCGTAATAATCCGCAATTTTGAGAAGCTCTTCATCACTCTTGCCCTCGACAATAGCCTCAAAAAGCTCGCCAGCCTCACAGGCAGAGCCTACTATAAGACCCTCACGGTGCTTATCTAACTTGCTTCTGAGTGTTGCGGGTCTTCCCTTATAATCGTCAATATGAGCGTAAGAAATTAACTTGTAAAGATTTTTAAGTCCCACAAGATTTTTAACAAGTATTATCTGATGGTGACTAAGCTTACCTATCTGTTTGGCATTAAGAGAGGAAATATCATTGTTAATATCGTCGACAAAATAGGCTTCGACACCGTATATTACCTTGAAATCTCCGCCCGATTTTCTAATACCCTTTACCGCTGCCGCCGCCGCAGGATAGGCTTGTACAACACCGTGGTCGGTAATAGCTACAGCCTTGTGTCCCCACTTAAATGCCTGATTAATTATATCCCCTGCAGATGTCACCGCATCCTTAGCCGACATATTTGTATGGCAATGAAGCTCAACGCGTTTTTCGCCCTCGTAATCATCGGTTTCGGTATATTTCTGCAAAAGTGCCATACTTTTAGGCTTTACAATAAAGTCTTTTTTGTAGTTATCAAATTCATAAGTACCGTAAACCAATATAAAGTTGCCTTTTTTTACAGGGGCTACCTCACCCATTCTTTTAGGGTCTACAAACATTGAAGCAGTAAGCGAATTTGTATAGTCACTGAAAGAAAAGGTTAATATATTAGTTTCGCCGCGTTTTGTGTTAATGGTACGTACCTCGGTTTCAAAAACCTCACCCCAACAGCAAATTTCACTGTCATCGCCTGTAACCTCTATCATAGGCTTGATGTTGCCGTCAATTCTTCTGCCGTAGAACATCTTAGGGTCATCAAGATAGACTATCCCATTCTGCGGCTTACCCTCACGCTTTTCAAACTTGATTTCGGTTTTTGGTGCTTCCTTCTTTGGTGTTTGTGTTTTTTGCTCTCTGGGGGCGGGTGGCTCGGGAGGTGGTAGCTCAATTTCCAAATCCTCAAGCTGACCGTCAAACCCAACCTCTATTTCTAAGCCAAATTTATTACGCACTACCGCTTTAAATGAATTTTCAGCACCTAATTCGCAAATTGTCTTATAGCCGCCGTGCTTTAAAGTAATATTTACATTATTTTCATTAAGCGTATACTCCGCCTCGGCAAAATAACCGTTGAGTGCCGCATTTTTAAGCTTAATTTCAGCCGCAACATCGGCGCAAGCCTCTACACAAAAGGCCGATTTATCAAATTTATATGTAGTATTACACTCTAAGAGCCTAAGCACTGCCTTTAAAGCAGAATTTATGCTTATGCCAACATCCCTTGTTATATAACTTTCAGAAAACAACTCAAGTGTAAGGCTTCGGTCTTCAGTATCAAGCTTACAATGCTCGATTATACAATTTGACAAAGCGCTTTTATACTCTTCGCCTAAATATGCGCCAAATATTTCCAAAAACAGCGGTTTTGCCATTTTTTACAACTCCGTTTACATTTTTTCTATCTCTTCAAGCAGTCCCTCAAGCAACTCGTTTTCGGGTAATTTTCGGATAATTTCACCCTTTTTGAAAATCACACCGCACTGCTTTCCGCCCGCAATTCCTATATCTGCGGCAGATGCTTCACCGGGACCGTTTACCACACAGCCCATAATCGCAACTGTTATATCCTTATTAACATTCTGAAGCCTTTTTTCCGCCTCTTTAGCAATTCCTATAAGATCAATTTCTGTTCTGCCACAGGTTGGACAAGAAACAAATTTTATGCCACCCTTACGTAAATCGATTGCCTTTAAAAGCTTAATTCCGGCTTCAACCTCTTTTACGGGGTCATCTGTAAGGGAAATCCTAATAGTGTTTCCTATTCCTCTAAGAAGAAGACCGCCTATACCCGCGGCAGATTTTATAACACCCATATTTTCGGTGCCTGCCTCTGTCACACCTAAATGAAGCGGATATCTGCATTTTTCTGCCGCCAATTCATAGGCCTTATACATTGTATGTGTATTAGAGGATTTAAGGGATAAAACAATATCGGTAAAATCAAACTTTTCGAGTAAGGATATATGATAAAGTCCGCTTTCTATCATAGCCTCTGGTGTAGCCGCACCGTACTTTGCTAAAATATTTTTTTCAAGCGAGCCCGAGTTAACACCTATTCTTATAGGCACACCGTTTTTTCGGCAGACATCGGCAACAAGCTTTACCTTATCGTCAGAGCCAATGTTACCCGGATTAATACGTACCTTATCAGCACCTGCATAAACGCTGTCGAGAGCTAGCCGATAATCAAAATGAATATCTGCCACAAGCGGAATAGTAATATTCTTTTTTAAAGCCTCAACAGTTTTTAGCGCCTCTTTATCGGGAACGGTTACGCGCACAATATCACAGCCTGCCGCCTGCAAACATCTTGCCTGCAGAACATTAGCTTCTATATTATGCACAGGCTCGCATAGCATGGACTGCACCGAAATATCAGCACCGCCGCCTATTTCTATATTGCCAACCCGTACCTTTACGGTTTTATCATTAGTGTACATTTTTAACACCCTTTAATACAAATTAAAATATCAGTGTCCAGATATCCTTAGCTGCTATAAGAATCATAAAGGCTATAAGAATTATAAAGCCTACTGTGTGAACCATTGCCTCATATTTTTGAGGAACGGGACGTCTTGCTATCATTTCTATAAGGATAAACAAGAGTCTTCCGCCGTCAAGCGCGGGAATTGGAAACAGATTAAATAGTCCTAAATTTATGCTTATAAGCGCCATTATAGGAAGCACTGCACTCAGACTCTGCTTAGCCACACTGCCGATAGCCGCCGTAACGCCGACAGGCCCCGATACTGCGCTTATGCCATACTTTCCGCCAAGCATATCAAGCAGACTGCGCCAGATAACCGCGCAGTAGGAAATAGAAGTTTTAAAGGTTTGCCCCAGATAAGAGCCCACCGTCTTTTCTATTCCGTAAACGCTGAAATCAACCGTAAGATAGCTTATGCCGTTTTCCTCTTGGGTTTTGAATTCTACATCTGTTAGAAGCTTTTGCTTGCCGTCACGCAAAACATTTATATCAATTTTACCGTCCTCCACATTGGTAAAAGCATAGCTTAAATCATATGTGGTATATATTTTTCTTCCGTCTACCGCTAAAATCTTATCGTCAACTTGGAGTCCCGTTTGCTCGCTTATTGCATTTTCCTCAAAGCCGCCTATAACAGTGGAAGCAAATCTGTCGGATGGTGCTAAAACTATAGCCACAATAATAAGCCCTAATAAAAGGTTAAAAATTGCGCCCATTGCTACAATAATAAATCTGCGCCAAGGCTTTTTGTTGCAAAAAGCCTTTTGGTCTGAACTATCCTCGTCCTCACCCTCCATAGCGCAATAACCGCCAAAAGGAATAAGATTAAACCGGTATAGTGTTTCTTTGCCTTTTACTGAAAACAGCTTTGGACCAAAGCCCACAGCAAACTCATTAACCCTGACACCTAAAAGCTTCGCCGCTATAAAATGTCCGAATTCGTGTATAAGTATCAGTACCAAAAACAACAGTATCGCAATAAGATACGGCCATACGTTATTCCAAATGTTAAGAACGGAAGAAATATTAATCACCACTTTATATATTATGAATTACTCTTTACAAGCTCGCGCGCTAATTTATCGGTTTCTAAAATATCCTCTAAAGTGAATTCCTTTTTATTATTTACATTTAAAAGAGCTTTTTCAACCAAATCTGCTATTTTTAAGAATTTTATCCTGCCCTCAAGGAAAAGCCTTACCGCCTCTTCATTAGCGCCGTTCACAGCCGTAGGCGCAAGACCGCCTTTATTTATCGCCTCAATACAAAGCGGTAAACAACGGAAGGTATCCATATCAGGCTTATCAAATGTGAGTGTTCCCACCTTAAACAAATCAAGCTTTTCGAAAGCATAATTGCTTCTTTCGGGGTATGTCAGGGCATACTGAATAGGAAGCTTCATATCAGGTGTGCCAAGCTGTGCTATTACCGCACCGTCGGAAAGCTCAACCCCTGAATGAATTATACTTTGTCTGTGCACCAAAACCTCGATATCTTTAGCCCCAACGCCGAAAAGATGCACTGCCTCTATAACCTCAAGCCCTTTATTCATAAGGGTTGCAGAGTCAATAGTAATTTTAGCGCCCATTGACCAGTTAGGGTGATTAAGGGCTTCTTTTACGGTAACATTTTCTAATTCCTTGCGGGTTTTACTGAAAAAAGGTCCGCCCGAGGCGGTAAGCAAAATTTTTCTAAGCGACCCTTCGGGTGCGCCCTGAAGTGATTGAAAAATTGCCGAGTGCTCACTGTCAACAGGCAGAATTTTAACACCCTTTTCGCGAGCCGCTTTGTTTACAATTTCGCCGCCTGTAACCAAGGTTTCCTTGTTTGCAAGGGCAATAGTTTTGCCGGCCTCAATAGCTTTGAGGGTAGGTCTCAGTCCAGCAATACCAACAATGGCATTAAGAACTATGTCACCCTCACACTGAGCTACCTCGCAAACGCCGTCTACACCGCTTAAAACCTTGATATTAGTATCAGCTAATTTTATTTTTAACTCTTTAGCCTTTTCATCATTAAAAACAGCTACAGCTAAGGGACTGAATTCCCTTGCCTGCTTTTCAAAAAGCTCAATATTACTGCCTGCCGCTAAAGCGGTCACCTTATATCCGTCGCGGCGGCAAATCTCAAGCGCCTGAGTACCAATTGAGCCTGTTGAGCCTAAAATAATTAAACTTTTCATTATATTACCCCGTATATGATAAGAAGATACAGTAGCGGTACTATCATTATTATACTATCCATTCTATCAAGAATGCCGCCATGACCGGGGATTAAATTTCCGTAATCCTTAAGACCTACACTTCTCTTTATAGCCGAAGCGAAAAGGTCACCAAGCATTCCTATAATACAGAAAGGTACTGTAAGCAATGCCGGAATAAGAATTGCTTTTGAAAAACAGAGGTTTATTATTACAGTAACAATTATGCTTGATACTATTCCTCCAACTGCACCCTCAACCGTCTTTTTAGGGCTGATGTTGGGGCAAAGCTTATGCTTACCGCAGGTAACACCCACAAAATACGCGCCCATATCGCAAACAGAGGAAAAATTAAGAAGCAGCAGTAAATAATATATTCCGTTATTATCAACATTTATTACACCGTTAAGGCATAAAAAAGCAAAGCTTAAAGGCAGAGGCAAGCCGCAAAGAGAGGCTATGTGGGAGAGTGTAAAATCTTTATTGTTTTTAAGCACTATAACAACTGCAAAAAGAAAATATAATACACTTAAAATAAAGTATTCCCAAAAGGTAAAATTAATTAAAACCGTAAGTGCAACATATAGCATTGCACCAAAAATCGCAAGCTTTGATTTAATACCAACAGCGTTATGGATAAGCTCATAGCAAGCCACCGCCGCTATAAGACTGATGGCTATGGTCACAACTATAGGCGCCCACAAATAGCCTATCGCCAATACAGCCGCTACAATAACACCCATTACAATACCTGAAATTATACGCGTTTTCATTTCTAATCCGCCTTTCTTTTAATAAAATGCAGCCTCCAATTCCGAATTACACATTCCGAATTCCGAATTATTAAACTCCGCCAAAACGCCTGTTACGGTGGTTAAAATCATCAATTGCTTTTTCTAAATGTTTCGGCTTAAAGTCGGGCCATAAAACATCCGAAAACCAATATTCCGCATAAGCCGACTGCCAGATAAGATAATTTGAAAGCCTGTATTCCCCGCTGGGTCTTATAATAAAATCAGGGTCAGGCATACCTGCTGTGTAAAGATTATCCGATACAGTCTGCTCGGTAATATCTTCTGCATCTACACCGCTTGCAACTATTTTTCTGACAGCATTCGTTATTTCGTCCCTGCCGCCGTAATTTATTGCAATGTTAAGCTTTAGGCCTGTAGCATCCTTTGAGCCCTCCTCATCCTTGCGGATAAGCTCCTTGATATCGTCAGCCAAAGGTTCCAAATTACCTATAAACTTAACCTTGATATTATCGCTCTTAAAGTTTTCAGCATCCTTTAAATAGTCTCGAAGCAGATTCATAATGCTATCCACCTCGTCCTGAGGTCTCTTCCAATTTTCAGTTGAAAAGGCATAAACCGTTAGATACTCAAGACCTATTTTATTGCAATATCTCGCTATATCCTTAAAGGTTTTAGCGCCTGCTACGTGACCGGCACTTCTGGGCATTGAGCGTTTTTTTGCCCATCTGCCGTTACCGTCCATAATAATGGCAATATGCCTTGGAAGCGGTCTTTCGACAGTTTTCTTTTTAAAAAGTGACATTTATTTTTACACCACTCCAATGGAAAATAAAGGGCTGTTTTTACAGCCCTTTAGATTTCAAGAATTTCTTTTTCCTTTAAAGCTGCAAGGTCATCAATTTCCTTACAGTATTTATCGGTAAGAGTCTGGATTTTCTTTTCGCCGTTTGCTACATCGTCCTCAGTAACGGTGTTGGCTTTTTTAAGACCCTTTAGTTTTTCTAAAGCATCACGACGTGTATTGCGGATAGCAACCTTGTTTTCCTCTGCCATCTTTTTAACGTCTTTTACGATTTCCTTTCTGCGTTCCTCTGTAAGAGGCGGGAAAGCAAGACGGATAACCTTACCGTCATTCTGAGGGTTAATACCGATATCAGAGGTAAGTATAGCCTTTTCGATAGACTTTAAGGTTGTAGCATCCCAAGGGCTAATCATAAGCACGCGGGGCTCGGGAACAGATACTGCCGCCATCTGCTGAATAGGTGTAGGCGCGCCGTAATAATCTACTGTAATTCTATCAAGCACAGAAACATTTGCTCTGCCCGCTCTTACAGCCTTATAATCACGCTCTAAAACAGCGACTGTTTTATTCATCTTTTCTTCTGTATTTTTAATTAGTTCTTGCATAACTTTTTCTCCTCAAATAATTATTTTACAACTGTTCCGATAGTTTCACCCACCATAGCGGCAACTATATTATCGGGTTTATCAAGATTGAATACCAGAATTTCTATTTCGTTATCCATACAAAGTGAAGCCGCAGTGCTATCCATAACGTGAAGTCCCTGCTGTAAAACCTCAATATGAGAAAGGGTGTCGTATTTCTTAGCATCGGGGTTAAGCTTGGGGTCGCTGTCATAAACGCCGTCAACATTAGTAGCCTTAAATATTACATCAGCGCCGCTTTCAGCTGCACGTAAAGCCGCCGCTGTGTCGGTTGAGAAGAATGGGTTACCTGTACCGCAACCGAAAATTACAACTCTTCCCTTTTCAAGATGTCTTACAGCCTTGCTTCTGATATAAGGCTCTGCAATAGCGCGCATTTCAATAGCGGTCTGCACTCTGGCAGTTACACCGAGCTGCTCTAATGCATCGGCTAAAGCTAATGAATTGATTGAAGTTGCAAGCATACCCATGTGGTCAGCGCGAGTCCTGTCCATCTTACCGCTAGAGCGTCCGCGCCAAAAGTTACCGCCGCCAACAACAATAGCTACCTGAACGCCCATTTCCACGCAGGTCTTTACGCGCTCACAAACCTCTAAAACCTTATCAAAATCAATACCTGAGCCCTTTTCACCGGCAAGCACCTCGCCGCTAAGCTTTAACAATACACGTTTATAAATAGGTTTCATAACAACACCTCATTTTTTTATTCCTTTATATTTTAACTTAAATATCTATTAAAGTCAATGTAAATATAAAGGAATTTATACTAATATTTTTTAAACTTTTTGTAAAACTAATAACAGTTTTTAAAAATAACAGGAGTGCATTATGTCAGAAGAAAATTCAAAATCCAACGAAAAACTTGAAGAAATCAAGGAATTAGGCTCTTTATCGGCATTTGAAGGCAAGCACAAAATCTACTGTCTTACCATAATAGGTGAAATTGAGGGGCACAACATTCTGCCAGAACAAAGCAAAACTACTAAATATGAGCACGTTATCCCACAACTTGTAGCTATTGAGGAAAGCACCGAAATTGAGGGACTTTTGGTAATTCTTAATACTGTAGGCGGTGACGTTGAAGCAGGGCTTGCTTTAGCAGAGCTGATTTCGGGTATGAAAAAACCAACTGTTTCTTTTGTTCTCGGCGGCGGTCATTCTATAGGTGTTCCCTTAGCAGTTTCGGCAAAAAAATCATATATAGCACCGTCGGCTACAATGATGATTCACCCTGTGCGCACTAACGGACTTGTGATAGGCGTCCCCCGAATGATGAACCACTTCGCGCGTATGCAGAGCAGAATTACCGACTTTGTTGTGCGCAATTCTAATATAACCGACGAAAAATTCACCTCTCTTATGATGAATACCGATGAGCTTGTGACCGATGTCGGAACAGTGCTCACAGGAGAGCGCGCCGTAGAAGAGGGTCTTATTGACGAAATTGGCTCACTTAACACTGTAATTGAGGGGCTTTACAAGCTAATCGAAGACTCAAACTAAAGATTGGGGGAGTATCTCTCAATCTTTAATTTATTTGCTTGACAAAAAAATTTGAAGTATTATAATTGAGTTAGCAATAGCAAACTCAACGGTATAAAGGGTGTAAAAAATGAAAACCGAACAATACATAATAAGCGGTATGTCCTGCGCGGCATGCTCGGCATCAGTCACACGTGTAGTTTCCAGGCTTTCTGGCGTTGAAGCGTGTGAGGTAAACCTGATTACAGGGAAAATGACCGTAACCTTTGACCCTAAAAAGACAGGCAAAGCCGACTTTATACGCGTAGTAGAAAAAGCCGGGTTTGGTATAGAACCCGACCAAAATAAAAAAGAAAATTCCAAAAAGCCAGAAAAAGAAAAAAAGGATTCCCCCGTACCTATAATAATTTCAGCCATTTTCAGCGCAATTCTTCTTTATATTTCTATGGGGCAAATGCTTTTTGAGGATTTGCCGCTTCCAAGCTTTCTTGATATGGAAGAAGCACCCTACAATTTTGCTATAACACAGTTATTACTCTGTCTGCCTCCCCTATTTTTCGGCAGAAAGTTTTTCACAAACGGAATTCCACTGCTTTTTAAAGGACATCCTAATATGGATTCACTTGTAGCAATGGGCGCAGGTGCATCACTTATATACAGCACTGTAACGGTTTATACAATTTACCGCAATCCACACGCAGTTCATAATCTTTATTTTGAATCGGTAGCGGTTATAATAACCCTTATAATGCTAGGCAAATTTTTCGAACGAAAAAGCAAAAGCAGAACTGCCGATGCGATAAAAAAACTAATGGAATTATCCCCCGAAACCGCAACCGTTTTGCGTAACGGCAAGGAGCAAACAGTTGCTACAGCAGATGTAGCTGTAGGAGAAATTCTTATAATAAAACCGGGTGCTAAAATCCCGCTTGACGCCATTATTACCGAGGGCTATACCACTGCCGACGAATCAATGCTCACAGGAGAAAGTCTTCCTGTAGAGAAAAAGGTGGGCGACTGCATTACAGGCGGCAGTATTAACCTTAACGGACTAATCTATGCCAAGGTAACACACATAGGTGAGGATACCGCGCTTTCAAAAATTATTAAATTTGTTGAGGATGCGCAAAGCAAAAAAGCACCCATTTCAAAAACTGCCGATAAGGTAGCAGGGGTATTTGTTCCCGCAGTTATAGTAATTGCCACCCTTTCGGCAATTATTTGGATGATTTTAAAGGGAGACTTTTCCTTTGCACTTAAAATATTTACAAGCGTTCTGGTTGTAGCCTGCCCCTGCGCCTTAGGACTTGCCACACCCACTGCTATTATGGTAGGAACAGGTCTGGGGGCTACAAACGGTATTTTAATACGCAACGGTGAGGTTTTGGAAACCACACACAAAATAAAGGTTGCGGTTTTTGATAAAACGGGCACTGTCACAAAGGGAAACACAGTTGTAACCGATATTATAAGCAATAATGAGGAATTATGCTTAAGACTTGCCGCCACAGCCGAAAGCGGCTCTGAGCATCCGCTATCCAAGGCAATTTTAAATTACGCTAAGAAGAAAAACACCCAGATTACCGAAAAGGTCGAGAATTTCGAAAATATTTCGGGCAAAGGCATTAAATGCACTATATCGGACCAAAGCGTTTTGGTTGGCAAGCCCTCATTTTTAGAGGAAAACGGCTTTGAACTGAGTTTCTTTAAAGAAAACATAAACACCCTTGCAAAACAGGGAAAATCACTTATAATAGTAGGTGCTAACAGTAAGACTTTAGGGCTTATTGCCGTATCCGACGAGCTTAAGGAAAGCTCTGTAAATGCCTTTAAACGCTTTAAAGCTATGGGTATTAAAACGGTGCTTTTATCGGGTGATAACCGCCTTTGTGCCGAATATGTAGGTGGCCTTTTGGGTGCCGATGAGGTTTTTGCAGAGGTTTTACCTGAGGACAAGGCAAAAATCATTAATGACCTCAAGACAAAATACGGCAGTACAATGATGGTCGGCGACGGTATTAATGATGCCCCTGCCCTTTCAAGCGCAGATATTGGGTGTGCCATCGGCAGTGGCAGTGATATTGCCATTGAGGCGGCAGATATTGTGCTTATGAAAAATGATATCTGCGATGTAGCCCGTGCTGTAAGGCTGTCAAAGCTTACTATCCGCAACATAAAGCAAAATCTGTTCTGGGCTTTTTGCTACAATGTTATTTTAATTCCAGTAGCGGCAGGTCTGCTTTATGCCTTTGGCGGTCCGCTCATGAACCCGATGCTTGCAGGACTTGCAATGTCGCTGAGCTCGGTTTTTGTAGTTGGAAATGCACTAAGACTCAGATTTAAAAAATTATAAATTAAAATATTTGGAGGATAAAATTATGTTACACAAAATTTCTGTACCCGATATGCACTGTAATAAGTGCGTAGAAAGAATTATAAAGGCATTAGATGAAACAGGCATTAATTATGAAGTAAGCCTTGAAAGCAAGACTGTAACTGTCGACGGCTGTGACCACTGCCTTAACACCGCGCTTACCGAGCTTGAGGATTTGGGCTTTACACCCGAAAAAATTTAAGAGGATTAGTTATGAAATACAAGTTTTTACGCTTCCCTGACGGAAAGTCCAAAGCAGTAACACTAAGCTATGATGACGGTTGCCGAGCAGATATAAGATTATCCGAAACCATTACTAAATATGGCTTAAAGGCTACTTTTAACATACCCAGTCACAGAATACCTGAAATCCATGACGAATGGTCTTTATCAATAAAGGAAATTAAGGAACATCTTTTAGATAAAGGGCACGAGATTGCCATTCACACAGCCCACCATCTTGCAAACGGACTGCAAAACACTGCTGACGGCATTAAAGAGGTGCTTGATTGCCGCACCAAATTAGAGCAGGATTTTGGTATTATCGTAAGAGGTATGGCATATCCCGATTCGGGAATAAGAAGACTTAAAAACGGTATGGGATACAGTGATGTTAAACGCTATCTTACCGACCTTAATATCGCATATTCACGTACTCTTGGCGGAGACAATAACGGTTTTTATCTGCCTGATGATTGGCATGCTTGGATGCCTACCGCCCACCACAATAACCCAAAAATTTTCGAATATATTGATGAATTTTTGAAATTAGACTGCAATAAAGGCTATCAGTCCACTTTAGACGCTCGCCTTTTCTATCTGTGGGGACACAGCTTTGAATTTGATAACCACAATAATTGGGAAAGACTGGACGAAATCTGCAAAAAGCTTGGCGGCAAGGACGATATTTGGTATGCCACAAACAGTGAGATTTACGACTATGTAACCGCCTATAACTCACTTATTTTCAGTGCAGACAACTCAATTATACATAACCCAACCGCCAAAACCGTATGGTTTGTTTACGGCAACACACCATACTCTATTAAATCTGGTGAGACTATAAAAATATAAAGATGTTTAAGAATTTAATTTTAAAGGATAAAGAATTTTATAAAACTATAGCAAAAATTGCAATACCCATAGCCCTGCAAGGTCTTATCACCACAGGTGTTAATATGATGGATACCATTATGGTCGGCACTGTGGGTGAAACCGAGCTTTCGGCAGTATCACTTGCTAACCAATTTATTAATATATTCCACATATTTTGTATGGGTATTGGTATGGGTGCCTCGGTCTTGGTTGCAAGATATTACGGTATGCGCGATTCCTCATCACTCAAAAAGACCGTTTCTATAATGCTAAGACTTTGTTTGGGACTGTCTCTGCTTTTTTGCATTGCAACCGTACTTCTTCCCGAGCCGATAATGAGAATTTATACAACCGAGCAGAATATTATCACACTTGGTATCAGGTATTTAAAATATTCTGTTGTTACATATTTCCTTCTCGGTTTATCACTCACCTGCACTATAGTGCTCAGAAATGTAGGTCAGGTAAAAATTCCGCTTTATACCTCTATCGCGGCATTTTTTATAAATGTAGGCGCTAACTACATATTTATTTTCGGCAAATTCGGAGCTCCTGAAATGGACGTTGCGGGCGCGGCCTTGGGCACGCTTATCGCCCGAATTTTTGAATTTGCGGTAATTTGCGGTTACCTTTTCTTTAAGGATAAGGAAATTTATTTCAGACTTAAAGATTTATTCCGCCCTGTAGGAAACCTCCTGAAAGAATATATAAGAATAAGTATTCCCGTGCTTATTAGCGACGGTATTTTAGCCCTTGGCAATAACTCGGTTGCAATGGTTATAGGCCGACTTGGAGAAAGTTTTGTTGCGGCTAATGCGGTGACGGCGGTCACTCAACAGTTAAGCTCTGTCTTTACACAAGGCTTTTCACAGGCAGGCGCTATTGTAACTGGCTATACCCTAGGCACAGGCAACAAAGAAAAGGCTCACCGCCAAGGTTATGCATTTTTAGGGCTTGGCTTCCTTTTCGGCCTTGTTGCCGCAACAATTATTATGCTTATAAGCGGCCCTATGATAAATGCATACAATCTGTCCTCTGAAACCTCACGCATTGCGCGCCAGCTTATGCTGTCTATTAGCATTATCATACTTTTTCAAGCCACAAACAGTATTATGACCAAGGGTGTTCTTCGCGGAGGCGGAGATACAAAAATGCTGATGCTTACCGATAATATTTTTCTGTGGGTAGCATCTGTGCCTTTGGGTGTGCTTGCAGGTCTTGTTTTGCATCTGCCTGCTTTCTGGATTTATTTCTTCCTGAAAATCGATCAGGTTCTAAAGGCAGTATGGTGCGTGGTGAGACTCAAAAGCGGTAAATGGATTAAAAAAATACGTACCGATAATGAAATCGAATAAATTTAAAAATAAATAATATGTGAATTTTTATAGTAGGTATGAGGCTCTAATGCGGTCATACCCTCTTTTTTCTTTATGTCGTAGCCCTCATCAAGATATGATGGCGGCGCAGTCCAAGGCTCTATGCATACGTAGGGTGCCTGAGGCTTCGTCCAAATAAGCAGATAATCACAGTCGGGAAAGCTAACTGATACGCTTTTTCCGTTTTTGCGGTTTCTAAGGGTTACAAATCTTGATTTAAGGTCGGTAAGAACTAAGGCATCTATTTCAAAATACTTGTTATAAAGCGGTAAAGTATCGCTCTCAAACAAAACCGTTTCAGTACGCCTTGACAGAATACCGTCCTCAACCTGAATAGATTTAAGGGTTTCTTTTTTCTCAAAGATTATATCGTAATCCTCTACACCCTCGGGGCATAAATATGCCTCGTGAGAGCCTAAACCGAAATACATCGGGCTCTCAGAATTGTTTTTAATATCATATTCCACCCTGATAGATGCCGCAACCAAGGTGTATTTAATACGGAACTCAAAATGCCAGGGATAGCTTTTCAGGGTATCCTCTGTCTCGGAAAGCAGAAAAACTGCAGAATTACCGCTAACGCTTTCAACTGTAAAGTCCATATCCTTTGCAAAGCCGTGTTTTACAATAGTATATTCCTTGCCGTCAAGGGTGTATTTATCGTCCTTCATACCGCCGCAATTCGGAAAAAGCACAGGGGCTACACCGTCCCAAAATTCAGGGTTACCGTTCCAGAAGCGGTCTTCCCCATTTACTGTAACACGGCGAATTTCTGCGCCCTTTTCTATAATTTCAACCTTAAGTATTCCGTTTTCAAGGGTTACCAAAGCTATCAACTCCTAAAATATCTTTCAAGTTATTATATTATAAAAATTCCGCCTTTTCAAGCAATTTGTAACCAAATAAGCCGTCTTCTCATATTTTATTTTAGAGGTGACCTTTTTTGGATAAAGATCTTATTGAAAAATATAAAAATGAAATGCTTGATATGTATAGAAGAACAAAGTCCACACCTACAGTAGCGCCCACTACTACAACCGCACCACAAAATTTAGATTTGCCTGACAGTAGTGGTAAGCTTATTGCAATAGTGACTTCCCTCAGGGGAATTTATCCGGTAGAGAATGCTAAAGTCACTGTTTTTACGGGGAATTACGGAAATATGCAGGTAGTAGACACCGCTTATACCGACCAAAGCGGCAGAACAAGGCCTTTTGTGCTTGAAACACCGAATAAGCAGATTTCACTTGAATCTGAAAACGACGGCATAGCCTATGCAAATTACAATTTAGAGGTTAAGGCTGAGGGGTATGTTGATAACGTGCATATAAATATACCTGTATTCAGCGGTGTTACATCGCTTCAAAGCTCAAATCTTATGTTGCTGGAAACCGCAGGTGTAGACAAGGGACCGCAAATATTTGACGAATCTGCACGATTTGATTTGTGAGGTGAAAGTTTATGCCACAAATAGACTATCCCGTTATACCGCAAAACATTACGGTGCATTTAGGAGCACCTGGTACTGTAGCTCAAAATGTAACAGTACCCTTTATCGACTACATCAAAAATGTAGCTTCTAGCGAAATATATCCCACTTGGCCCGAGGAAGCACTCAGAGCCAACATATACGCAATAATAACCTTTGCCCTTAACCGAATTTATACCGAATGGTATCCCTCTCGCGGATATGATTTTGATATCACTAACTCTACTCAGTTTGACCAAGCCTTTTCTCCCGACAGAGAGGTTTTTGAAAATATAGGCTACATAGTAGACGAAATTTTTAACGATTATGTAGTGCGGCAAGGCTCTATTCAGCCCCTTTTCACCGCCTTTTGTAACGGCACTACCTCTACCTGTCAGGGTCTTTCCCAGTGGGGTACCGTAACCCTTGCAGAGCAAGGACTTACCCCATTTCAGATACTGCAAAGATATTACGGCAATGATATTGGCATAGTTGAGAATGCCCCTGTAGCTTTTACCGAGGAATCCTACCCCGGTGTACCGCTAAGGCTTGGCTCTGCAGGCAATAATGTGCGTATAATTCAGGTACAGCTTAACCGCATAGGTAAGAATTATCCTGCTATACCCGATATTGCCGTAGCTAACGGAATTTTCGGCACAGACACCGAAGCCGCCGTTAGAAAATTCCAAGAAATTTTCAATCTTGAGGTTACGGGTGAGGTGGATAAATCTACCTGGTACAGTATTAAACGGTACTATACAGGCGTTAAGGGACTTTCCGAGCTTGCCGCAGAGGGCATAACACTAGAAGAAGCCTCTCTTCCCTTTGCCGATGTTGTAAGCGAGGGTATGAGCGGAATTCCTGTCAGAACAGTGCAGTATTATCTTAGCATCATAGCCTATTTTAACCCCAATTTACAGCCCGTTCCAATAAGCGGATTTTTCAATTCGGGCACAGTGGCGGCGGTTGAACGCTTTCAGGAATATTACGGCTTAGAGCCAACCGGCATAGTAGATAACGCCACCTGGAATACCATACAGAGAATTTATACCGAAACCGTAGCCTCGCTACCCGAGGGCTATCAGGGCAGCAGCGCAAAGCTTTATCCCGGTTATTTTCTGACTATAGGTATGCGAAATCAAAGCGTTACCGATTTGCAGACCTATCTATCGGTAATAGGCAGAAATATTGCGGCTATTCCCGAAATACCCGTTACAGGTTACTTTGGCGAACAAACCGCAAATGCCGTATCGGAATTTCAGCGTCTTTACGGCATTCCCGTGTCGGGTGCAGTGGGGCCTGTCACCTGGTATCAAATAGCGAGAGAATACGATGCAATTAATTCTGAAGCTTAAATACAGTAATCCTTAAAGGGCTTTGGATTCGCCCACACCCCATAGGGCATGGGCGAATCCAAAGCCCTTTAAATTATATAATATATAATTTAATTGACATATTGTTTTCAAAATGGTAAAATACATAATGTATAGTTATGTGTTTTTATCAAATAAAATATTATGTTAGGAAGTATACGAATGAAATTTGAAAAGCGTATACCGCTTGCAACTCCCACTATGCACGGCGAAGAAATGTCCTTTGTAAAGGAAGCGTTTGACAAAAACTGGATAGCACCCCTAGGCTTTAACTGTGACGGCTTTGAGGCTGAAATGGCAGAATATCTTAAAAACAACACTAATAATACATATAATACCCTTGCATTAGCTTCGGGTACAGCCGCACTGCATCTGTCGCTAAAACTTGCAGGTGTAAAACAGGGTGACATTGTACTTTGCTCGGACACTACCTTTGCCGCTACTGTAAACCCCGTTTCTTACGAGGGCGCCGTTCAGGTATTTATAGATTCTGAGCGTGACAGTTGGAATATGGACCCCAAGGCTTTAGAAAAGGCGTTTGAAAAGTATCCACAGGCAAAAGTGGTTATGTTGGCGCATCTTTACGGCTCGCCCGCAAAAATGGATGAAATTCTTGAAATTTGTAAAAGACATAATGCAATACTTATTGAGGATGCCGCCGAAGCACTTTCTGCTACATATAAGGGTAAACAATGCGGCACCTTCGGTACATATAACGCTATAAGCTTTAACGGTAATAAAATCATCACCACCTCAGGTGGCGGAATGCTTATAACTGAGGATAAAACCGCTCGCGATAAGGCACTTTTCTGGGCAACTCAGGCAAGAGAGCCTGCCCCTTGGTACCAGCACGAAGAAATCGGCTACAATTACCGTATGTCAAACGTAGTTGCAGGCATCGGCAGAGGTCAGCTTATGCACCTTGACGAACACAGAGCCTTAAAGGAACAAATCTATATGCGTTACAAAGAGGGGCTTAAAGACCTGCCCATTACAATGAACCCGTATTTAGAAGATACCGTTCCTAACTTTTGGCTTTCCTGTATGCTGATTGATAAGGATTGTACGGTTAACCCAATAGATATTATGAATAAACTCAATGATGCTAATGTGGAGGCTCGTCCCATCTGGAAGCCAATGCATATGCAACCCGTATTTAAGGACAACGATTTTATATCAGCAGAAGAAGCTTCTGTAGGAGAAGAAATCTTCACACGCGGTCTATGCCTTCCAAGCGATATTAAAATGACCGCCGAAGAGCAAGAAAAAGTAATTGAAATTATAAAAGAAATGTTTTAAAAACATCGCGGCTGCCGTACATTAAGTACGACAGCCGCTAATTTTATGCTTCGGTTTTCTCAGTTTGTCTTTTCTTTTTTTCGGAAGTAAGTGCGGTTTCTCCGGCAAAATACATTGCAACCAATCCTAATAAAACTAATATTGTGGTTATATAAATAATAACAGGTATCATTTTTTCATATATAAATATACAGATCGCGGTTGCAGTTTCTCCGCCAATAATTAATGCCGCGAGGTATCCAAAAAAGCTCAATCCGCCTACAAAGAGGGTAATCATAATTCCGTATCCGAAAACAGTTTTTATAAAATCCGATATTTTTTTAAGTACGTTTTTCATAAATTAGCCTCCTTTATAAACCAATGATGGGAAGAAATCCCATAAGTACTATAACTTCAAGAACAAAATGTGCCGCAACCCACCAAAGATCGTTTTTAACCGTTTTACCAAAATCCGATTCAGCTAATGACATTCCGGCATATAGTCCTAATGCTAAAGGAGGGGTAATTCCACACATAACACCGCAAATACAGGGAAGCATTGCGGCTGCTAACAAAGGATTTACACCAACGGTAGCTAATGTCGAAATGAACACAGGTCCAAAGATAACAACAAGTGAGGAGCCAGGAATAACCATTCCAAGAAAACAAGTAAGTATGCAGATAAAGAATACCATACCAAACTTGCTGAAGTCCATAGATATGATAAAGTTCTCCATATCTGCTGCAACATTAAGGTCACTGAACAGTGAACCAATCATATAGCCTATAATACAAACACTTATAGCAGGAGAAATAGATTTTACACTTCCTGCCAGCATTTTTGCAATAGCTTTTGGTGTAACGGTTTTTTTATCCTTAACAATTATGCAGGCATAAATACTTGCCAGACCTGCAATAAACAGAAGCATACTGCTTGAAAAATATTTCGCACCTATTTCACCGAGACGGTCAGTGAAGAAGGTTGCCTTAAAGAAATAGTCCAACACGAAGGGAAGCAAGATTATTACAGGCAAAAGCAAGCCATGCCAAGAGGTTTTAAATACCTCTTTTAAATTGGGCATATCCTCTTTCGCAATGGGTTTAATTTTATAATATTTGCAGAAAGCGAAAACTATAAGAAGCTTTTCTAGAATAAACCATAGTGATATACCCCAAAGAATAATCCAGAACTGACCGGTTGTGATTTCCAAAGTAGGATATAGTGCTGTAAATGCACCTAGCGCGGCAACTATATTTGATGACGGAGGAATCATATTTCCAAGATAGCTGGCATTACTTTCAACATTTGCAGCAAGCTCAGCCGGAAAGCCGGATTTTTTCATTGCCGGAATAGTCATAGTACCTGTAGCCATTACATTTCCGGGACCGCTTCCCGAAAGAGCACCCATAAATGAGCTGGCTACAACAGATGCATAGCCTGCACCGCCGGGTATTCTTCCAAGTAGGGCAAGAATAATTGAAACCGCTCCGTCAATCACCTTTGTTTTTGTCATAATAACCGACATTGCAACAAAAGCGGTCATGGAATAAAGCAGGGATGTGGAAAGTCCGCTATCAATATAAGACCATACATTTCCCCAACTACCTGTTACAGTGAGCAAAATTAAAAAGCTGACCAATACCGCTTCATACACGGGACGTTTGAACAATAAAAACCATACGCATATTACAAGAAGTAATATTCCTAAATAGATAAACGTTGATGGCATATTTCCTCTTCCTTTCGATTTGGTTATAGAAACCATTACTTATAGGTTATATTATATACGTTCTTCTAATATTTGTCAAGAGTTTTTAAAAAAACGTAAATTCTCAAAGTAAATGCAACAGTACGAAAAGGTGGCATTTACCTT
>CAZNTP010000021.1:0-20160 GCA_964575985.1 uncultured Ruminococcus sp.
ACCGATAGCCTTAGCAGCACCTGTTGAGTTAGGAACGATGTTGCAAGCAGCAGCACGTGCACGACGGAGGTCACCCTTTCTGTGAGGACCGGCAAGTACCATCGGGTCGCCTGTCCAAGCGTGAACAGTTGTCATAATACCGCTCTGGATGGGAGCATACTTATTAAGAGTATCAGCCATAGGAGCTAAGCAGTTAGTTGTACAAGAAGCAGCAGAAATGATAGTATCATCAGCTGTAAGAGTATCTTCGTTTACGCTGTAAACGATAGTCTTAAGGTCAGAACCTGCAGGAGCAGAAATAACAACCTTCTTAGCACCGGCATCGATGTGAGCCTGTGACTTCTCTTTAGAGCAGTAGAAACCTGTGCACTCGAGAACAACGTCTACGCCGATTTCTCCCCAAGGAAGATCAGCAGCATTCTTCTCAGCATAAATCTTGATGGTCTTTCCATCAACAGTGATGCTGTCCTCACCAGCTACAACTGTATCTGCAAGAGCATATCTACCCTGAGCAGAGTCATACTTTAATAAGTGAGCAAGCATCTTAGGGCTGGTAAGATCGTTAATAGCAACAATCTCATAACCCTCTGCACCGAACATCTGACGGAAAGCCAAACGACCGATACGTCCGAAACCATTAATAGCAACTTTAACCATTGGAATAACCTCCTAAATTTTTCTTTTTATATTCTACCCCATTTTATACAATATTTCAAGTAATTTGTTTATTTTTTAACAGCTTTTTTAAATTTTCGATATTTTGGCATAATAATTTTATATAACGGGGGTTTAAAATTTGATATTTTTGCCAAATAAATTCGAGCTCTACACCTGCGCTCTCAGAAATACAATGCAGTTTTTAATAATTAAAAACGGATACAAAACAAAATACCTTAAAAATCTTATGAAAATACACAAAGCAGAGGCTCTTTTCACGACTGCTACAGAGCCTTTAAATGTAAAAGACTTTTCCTTGGAAATATTAAAGGCGGTTTTTATTAAAAAAATTGAAAACGGGATATCCTTTAAATTCAAAACAGAAAATACAGGCATATTCTTAATTAATAAAAAGCTTTATACTTCCCTGCTTTTAAGTCTTTGCAAAAATGCCCAGAAAATCGAGGTTGAATTATATAAAGAAAGGCTTTTGATTACCGCTTACCGTTCAGGTATAAACGAATATAAAAAGCTTATAAAAACCTTTGGTGCCGACTTTTTCTATGAAAGAAATACTCAAACCCTGTCCGTTCTAATAACCGCGCCCAAAACCGATAAAAAGCCAAAGGAGCACGAAAAGGATTGGGAATATATCCTCAATCCTTTATCGGTGGTGAATATTTATTAAGTTAAGATACCATTTGTTTTTTTAGGCGGACTAAATCTAAAATATTAAAAACATTATCTTGATTTATATCAGCTATCTTTTCAGAATAGCTTGCATCAAATGTGCCTAACAAAGATTTACGCATTACCGCAACATCTGTACTGCTTAACTTTTTATCGTTATCAAAATCGCCAAAACGTCTATATTGGCAGTTTGCTGATTCCAATAGATCAGCAATGTTTTTAGAATTACAGAGAGTGATATAGGGACCTCCAAACGCATTATATCCTATACTTATAACGTTGTTCGGTATTATTATATATCTAAAACTTCTGCAACCCAAAAATGCATAAACACCTATACTCGTAACATTATCTGGAATTGTTATGTTTGTAAGGCTTGTGCAAAAATAAAATGCATAAACACCTATACTCGTAACACTATTTGGAATTGTTATGTTTGTAAGATTTGTGCAACCATTAAATGCACAAGAACCTATACTTGTAACGCTATCGGGGATTATATATGAATTTTCAGTTTTTCCTCTTGGATAGCATATAATTTCGGTTTTATCTTTATTAAACAATACTCCATCCAACGAGGAATAAGAAGTATTGTTATTATCAACCGTTATACTTGTAAGACTTTCGCAATTAACAAATGACCAACCACCTATACTTGTAACGCCTTTTCCGATTGTTACACTTATAAGACTTTTACAACCCAAAAATGCATTAACGCCTATACTTGTAACGCTGTTGGGGATGGTTATACTTGCAAGGCTTTTACAATTAGAAAATACATCTCTACCTATACTTGTAACACTGTTAGGTATTTCTATACTTGTAAGACTTGTGCAATAAGAAAAAGCATAAGAACCTATACTTGTAACGCTGTTGGGGATGGTTATACTTGCAAGGCTTTTACAATTAGAAAATACATCTCTACCTATACTTGTAACACTGTTAGGTATTTCTATACTTGTAAGACTTGTGCAATAAGAAAAAGCATAAGAACCTATACTTATAACGCTGTTTGGTATTGTTATGCTTGTAAGACTTGTGCACCTTAAAAATGCATAATCACCTATATTTTTAACGCTATTTGGTATTGTTATATTTGTAAGACTTTCGCAATCAGAAAATGCTTTATCACCGATACTTGTAACGCTATCGGGAACCATTATGTTGGTAAGGTTTGCACGATTATAAAAAGCTTCATCACCTATCGCTATAATAGGCACACCATTAACAATTTTAGGAATATTCGCATAAGTTTCTTTACCTATATATTCCGTTATTGTATAACCGTTATTGCTTTCAGAAACTTCAAAAGGAAGAATGGTAATTTCACAACTTCCTGTAACTCCATTACTTGCCTTGGCATAAATAGTTACTGTTCCAGGATTTACAGGAACGATTTTACCGGTTTGGTCAACAGTTGCTATATTAGTGTTTCTGGAATAATATGTAATGCTTTGGTCTGTCGCATTAGAGGGGGAAACTGTTGCCGAGTTAACGACATATTGATTTTTAAACAAAGTATATGTATCAATATCGAAATTAACACGATTAACGGGAATGATATAGCTTTGATTCGTTTCAAAATCTATATTATTTGAATAAGCATTCGGTGCATCCACTTCATAAAAAGCACTATAACCATCTAAAGATAAATAATAATACATAAAACTAGTATTATTTTTTATCGCATTAATATTAGCTTTTGCCTCAATTGAATTTTTAGATTCTCCAAATGCTGTTACAATAGTATTAACGAGTCCTTTGTTATATACGGTATCAACATATGAATATGTATAATCACATCCAAGGCTATATGTTGCAATTAAAAGCTCTAATATCCTAATATAACTATCTGCATTTTCTTTACTCTCATAATTAATATATGACGAGGATAACGAAGAAATAGCTTTTATCAAAACGTTTTCAAACTCTGTTATAGCACAAAGTGCGTAATACTGTTCTACGATAGTATCCGTAGAAAAACAAAAATTAGACAAAGTTCTTCCTATTGCTTGACCTATCAACAAACCTGTTCCAAAATAACCCAAAGCTGTAGTTACACTGTTTTTCCATATTTTTTTAACAATTTCGGAATATGTGAAATCTAATATAGAATCTCTGCTTTCCAAAAATGTCAGCATTTCTTTGGATAGGGCGCCACTCAAATAATTATATACTTTAGACGCAGCAGAACTTAACCCTGCATTATCACCTGCGTTTCGTATTATAGCATTAAGGCATTGTAAAGTGGCATCATTAGAGTTTGCGAGTTCTGCATAAGTAGAAACTGTTTTTACAACATCATATACAGTTGTACAACCTTTGATTCCTAAACTGATATATTCAATATTTTCTCCTGTCATTTGCCAAAATCTTTTTGTTTCATCATTTTGCCCTATATCATATAATAAAGACTCCATTTGTGAATCGGTAAATTGGGAAATATCTACTTTATTTAAAGAGCTTTCTGTTATACCATACCAATTTTTTAAAAAAGAAGTAGTGTTTTTCGAAATTGAAATAATTGTATTATTAAGAGAACAATTCAACCCTTTAATAAATTGATTATCCTCTACTTTTGCATCCAAAATACTAAAAAGTATTGCAGAATAATAATCTTCTTCTTTTAAAATATCATCAACTAAAGTTGCGGGATTAAAGGTTGCAATCTCCCAAGCTGTAACACTATTCATAAAAGTTTTATTTTCTTTCATTGCATCACAATACACCTTTGCAACGCTCACGTTTTCTGGATTAAGCCAATATTCAAAAATGTCTTTGGGTATAGTAGAATCACTCGCACCAAAATCATTTGCACAACCATAATAATTACAATTCAACAAAATTTTTGATATATATTGATTTGGGGTCAAGTTGGAATAATCGGTAGTTGCAGATGCAGGAATAATACCAACCGATAGTGCACCAACTATAATACAAATCGTCAAGAACACACTTGCTATTTTTTTAAACATTTTCTCAATCCCCTTTAATTTAAAAAGTGCGCAAGGGTGAGCCTTGCGCACGAAAAACGCAAACTCACATTGCTGCGACACAAGTTTTTCGATTACCTACATGAATGCGAAAACAGAGAATGCATTTTTACCAAAATAAAATGCACCCACGTAGGTTTAAATATTCACTTGTGTCGCAAGATTATTTTACCACCTTATAGGTAAAAAATCAACAAACAAATTTATTTTTAAAATAAAAGGTAGAAATTATAACTTTTTGGGTGTATAATTTTTAAAAAACAGTTAAAGCGAAGTGGTAATTATGAAAAATTTTCATCCGCGTTATATGTGCTTTCCCTCTGTAGTTGAGGTCGGCAAAGAAACCGAAATCACTATAAAACCGCGTGACATTAGCCGTGTGTTCAGAGCTGACAAGGAATATGAACTGCGTGTTATCGGCTTTAGCGAGGATATGCCAAGCTATATGAAACCCAATATCCCAAATTGCAATTTCACCATTTCGGGCGGGTGTCTTACTTTTAATTATATATTTGAGAGTGAGCAGGAATACTCGATTCGTTTTTGTGAGAAAGGTTCTAAGGAAATCAGAATTTCGCTATATGCAGTAGAAAGTGATTTATATAATCTTCGCGCTTTAAAGGGCGATTTTCATTCACACAGCTATTATTCCGACGGGGCGGACGGTCTTGCAATGACACCTGCCGATTACCGCGAAGAAGGCTTTGACTTTTTTGCCCTTACTGACCATAACCGTATGTACACATCAAAAATGGCGGCAAAGCTTTATGAAGGTGTACCGCTTGGAATTAATATGATAAACGGTGAAGAGGTACATACCCCGGGCTCTATGCTTCACATAGTTCACGTTGGTGGTAGTAAAAGCGTTTGTGAAAGATATATTCACGATAATGACGGCTACGAGCGTGAGGTTGAAGAAATAGAAAAAACGCTCACCCACATACCCGAACAGTACCGCAAAAGAACAGCAATGGCGCATTGGGCTTGTAATGAAATACATACTGCCGGCGGAATTGCTATATTTGCTCACCCGCTTTGGCGTCCTAATATTGATAATATTTCAAAAGAATTTCGCGATATTTTATTTAATGAAAAAATATTTGATGCCTTTGAGGTTTTAGGTGCAACCGGACAGAAAAACAGTAATATGCAATTAGCGCTTTGGCAGGAGCAGATTTTAAAAGGCAACGATATTCCTGTTCTTTCAAGCAGTGACTCACACAATCACAATTTTTATGCAACGGATTTTGCAAGACGGTTTACAATTGTTTTCGCAAAAAGCAATACACGTGACGATATTTTAGATGCCGTGCGTTCAGGCAGATGCGTTGCGGCAGAAATACCAATGGAAGACGACAACGAAATAAGGTTTTACTGTAAGGATGTAAGACTTGTAGCCTTTGCGCATTTTCTGTATGAATACTATTTCAGCGAAACACGCCGCTTATCTATGGGCGAAGGAATACTAATGCGCCGATATGCCGAGGGCGAAAGGGTTGAGGAAATTTTAGGTAAGCTTAAAAGCACGGTTGAAGATTTTTACAAGCAGTTTTTCGGTCGTGTAAAAGCTCAAAAGCTACCCGAAGAAAGACTCAAATTCCTTGATGAATGTCTCGAACTGCAAAAAGCCTTAGGACCCGAAACCTGCGGCAGTAACTTAAAAGTTTACGGCACAAACAAACGAAGAGAATAGTTGAAAATTTTAAGGGCGACCGTTTGGTCGCCCTTTTTCAAATCATTATCTCAATATAAGCGAAACTCCTATTCCCAATACCGCTGAAATAATAATAAGCATTATCGTGGAAAGCTTCTTTTGTGATATTTTTTTATATATAAAATAAATTGCCGTGAGGATTAAAAAGCAAATTGTTGATACTGGGTTAAACTCAAACTCTTTAAATGACACAAAGCCTATGCATTTTATTAAAAGCGTAATACCTGTTGACGTAATAAGCGCTATTACCACAGGCTTTACACCCTCAATAAAGCCCTTAAAATATTTGTTTTCTGTGAAATTTTTAAGCACTGCGGCTATGAGCAAAATTATAATAAAGGACGGAAGCACAACGCCTAATGTAGCGCAAATACTACCAAAAAGTCCGCCCTGAGTAGAGCCCACATAGGTCGCCATATTAATAGCTATAGGTCCAGGTGTTGATTCACATATACCTATAAAATCGTAAAACTCGTTTTCAGATAGCCAACCGTAGTTTAAAACGGTTTCCTTTACCAGCGGAATCATAGCATAGCCGCCGCCGATTGTAAAAAGTCCTATTTTGAAAAATTCGATAAAAAGAGTCCATAAAATCATTTAATTTCACTCTCCTTTTTATCTATATTCAAAACAGAATAAAGCACAATTCCTGCAATTCCGCCGATTAGGATTAAATAAATCGCAGAGAAAGAAACTGCAAACAGCTCGAACAGTATCATAAGCGCTAACACGGTAGAAAAAGCTATAACGTGATAGGGCTTTTTCTTCATTTTAATTACCATATTAATTCCCGTTTTAAGAATTAGAAATGCCACCGCCGCCTTAATACCAGAAAAAGCATATTTCACATATTCGTTCTGCTTAAAGCTTTCGGCAAACATAGAAATTATGAAAATTATAATAAAGGACGGAAGCACTACACCGAGCGTTGCAAAGGCACTGCCTATAACACCCTTTCTTTTATAACCAACATAGGTTGCCATATTAATGGCAATGGGTCCTGGGGTTGCCTCAGCTATAGCTATTATCTGCAACAGCTCATCATCCGTAAGCCATCTGTGCTTTTCAACAACATTTTCTTTTATTTGGGATATCATTGCATATCCGCCGCCAAATGTAAACAAGCCTATTTTAAAAAAGGTTAAAAAAAGTTCAAAAACCGCTTTCATTATTTCTCCCTACACCTTTCTATTATTTGTTCTGCAACAGTAATACCGTCAACCGCGGCAGAAACTATTCCGCCCGCATAACCAGCGCCCTCTCCGCAGGGGTAAATTCCTTTAAAGGAAACGCTTTCAAGCTTATCGTCACGCATAATTCTTACAGGCGAAGAAGAACGCGTTTCGGGGGCTGTAAGTATTGCGTCCCTTTCTGCAAAACCTTTTATCTTCTTATCAAATTCAAGTATTCCCTCTTTTAAGCTATCGGTTATAAATTGAGGGAAAATTTCAGTAAAATCAGCAAAGCAAAAATCGGGCTTTACTGTAGGCTTTACCCTGCCGATTTTCTGTTTTTCACCGAATACAAACTCACCAACGGTTGTAATAGGAATAGCGCCATTTGAGATTTTAAATGCCTTTCGTTCAATTTCTGCCTGCAAATAGCATCCCTCTAAAACGTCGTCGCCACCAAAATCCTCAGGCTCAACATTTACAAGCAAGGCACTGTTAGCATTCTCCCCGTCACGTGCAGAATTACTCATACCGTTAACGGCTATACCGCCAGCCTCACTTGAAGCATTTATAACCTCGCCGCCGGGGCACATACAAAAGCTATATACTCCCCTGCCGTTTTCAAGGTGTGTCCACAGCTTATAATCTGCCGCGCCTAAATACTCTCTATCATAGAATTCGCCGTAAAGCGCCTTATTTATATCCTCTTGCAGATGCTCAATTCTAACACCCATCGCAAAGGGCTTTCTTGCCATTTCGACACCGATAGCTTCAAGCATTCTGTAGGTATCTCTCGCAGAGTGTCCCGTAGCTAAAACAACCGTATTACAAGCGATTTCTTCACCGTTTACAACAACCGAGGAAACCGCGCCATTCTTTATATTAATTTTTTCAAGCTTTGTATCAAACAGTACCTCTCCGCCAAGAGCAATTATTTCCTCGCGGATGCTTTTCACAACATTTATCAGTATATCAGTACCAATATGAGGCTTTGCATCTGTGAGTATTTTTTCGGGTGCGCCGTGGGACAAGAAAACCTCTAAAACAGTGCGTACACGCACATTTTTTATACCCGTATTAAGCTTACCGTCCGAAAAAGTGCCCGCTCCGCCTTCACCAAACTGCACGTTACTGTGTGTATTTAGCTTTCCACTGCTAAAAAATTCCTCAACCTGTTTTTTTCTGGTATCGGCATTGCTTCCACGTTCTAAAACCAACGGTTTTAGTCCCGCTTTGGCTAAAGCCAGTGCCGCAAACATACCCGCAGGGCCAAAGCCTACAACTACAGGTCTATTTTGCGGAATAGTTTCTGCCCTTTGCCATTTATACTTCTTTTCGTTAAAGGCATTGGCTTTTTTACATTTTTTAAGAATTTGTTCTTCATTATTTTTAATTTCTACTGTTATAGAACAACAAAAAACTATATTATCCTTATGTCTGGCATCTACAGATTTTCTGTAAAGAGAAGCTGATGGAATATTTGAAATATTGGTTTTAAGTTCCTTAGCGGCAACCTGCTTTAAATTTGAAAAATCAGTATTTAGCGGCAGTAAAACATTGTTAATTATAAGCATTACCTGTTACCGCTCCCAATTATAGTATTTGCCGCGCATATTGCGCTTGACCAAGCCCACTGCAGATTAAATCCGCCGCAGTCACCGTCAATATCAAGTATTTCACCAATAGCATAAAGACGTTTATTTGAATTACTCATCATAGTTTTGTCACTAAACTGTGAGGTTTCAAGTCCGCCTGCTGTTACCTGCGAATTTGTAAAGCCCGTATTACCCGTAACCTTAAACTCAAAGCATTTTATAAGACTTGCTATTTTTTTAAGCTTACCGTCATCAAGACAGCTTACCTTATCACTCAGCTTACAACCGGCATTTTTGAGTATTACCTGACCTAGCCTCTTATTAAGCATACCTGTAAAAAATTCATCAAGGTTTAAATAAGAAAGATTTTTTGCCCTGATGTTAAGCATATCAAAAAGCTTAGAAAAATCTGTATCGGGCATAATATCAAGACAAATTTCGCAAGATTTTTCTGTACGCGCCGCCTCTCTTGACACCTGCAAAACAGGCGGTCCCGACAGACCGTAATCGCAAAAGAGTGTTTCGCCGTATTCCTCCCGCAAAACCTTACCGCCCGATTTTAAGGTGACAAGCGCGTCAACCTTAATCCCCTTTAGTTGTTTTACCGTATCGGTTTCGGTTTTAAGCTGTACTATTGCAGGTGTGGTTTTAACAGTTTTGTAGCCTGCTTTTTTAAGAATTTGGAGCATACTGCCGTCAGAGCCGAGCCGCTCTCCGCCTGAATAAAGACCTGCCGCCACAATAATGTTTTTTGCAATAAAGCTTACCTTATCAGCAATAACCTTATAGTTTCCGCCCGATAGCATTATATTTGTAACCTTGGTTTCTGTATGGGTAATAACGCCCAAGGCATCTGCCGCAAATCGCAAACAGTCCACAACAGAAGCCGCCTGTAGCGATGCAGGATATCCCTTATCCCCCTCGAAAACGAAAGGCACACCTATCCCCTCAAAAAAGGTTTCACAGAAATTGCGGTCATATTTTTCTAATGCATAACGGCAAAACTCCGCGTTATTTCCGTGATAACGCGAAAGCTTTATTTCTTTATTGGTTATGTTGCATCTGCCGTTACCCGTAAGGCTTAGCTTTTTGCCAACGCGTGTTTGGCATTCAAGTATTCTTACAGTAAGCGATGGCTTATTCTTCTTTAAATAAACGGCGGCAGTAAGCCCTGCCGCACCGCCGCCTATAATTATTACATCAGTTATCATTTTCCTCGGTTTCCTCTTGTGTTTCAGACTCTTTATTTTCCTTTTTTATATCCCTTATTATTGTAAACACAATTACAACGCAGGCCATACCGAAAATAATTGCCGCCGCTAAAACTATAAAACCTATAGGACCGCTTTCTTTCTTGGCAGTAATAAACAGCGGTGAAGAAAAGCTTTCAAAGGTTTTTTCTATATAATCCGTATCGGCAGTGGCCTTGGTATAAAAGCTTAAAGCTATACACATTCGGTTAGCCACAGTAAAATACTCTGTTAAAATATATTCGCCGCCGCTGTCCTTTGTTTTAAACTGTGTTTTTACAAACTTCTGTCCGTCTTTGAGTATAACCTCGCCCTTGGCATCCTTAATGCCTGTAATATCGGGAATAAGCGCAGTTATACTGTCGTTAGACAGTCCGCTGATATTAATTACACTGTTAGAAAAGTCCGTAGTAACACTTGTAACCCTGATTTGCTTGGTATTATCCTCATTTACCGCAAGATATACCACGCCGTTTTGATTTAAGTATTCTTCGAGGGCGTCTTGTTCCATACCGAGAGCCGAAGCCACCTTGTCGCTATGCTCACCGTAAATATAAAAGTCACCCTCTGGATTAATGCTTTTAACTATTTCCATTTTTTTAGCTGAAGCTGTAAATGAAAACATTAAGCAAAAAACACATATTGAAATAATGAGTTTTTTCAAAGAAAATCACCCGTTAATATTATTCTGTCTTTTAGCCGCTGTAAGAGTATTTCTCATAAGCATTGCAATGGTCATAGGTCCCACACCGCCGGGCACGGGGGTTATAGCAGAGCACTTTGGCGCTACAGCCGCAAAATCAACATCGCCGCAGAGCTTGCCGTTTTCGCGGTTTATACCAACATCAATAACTACCGCGCCTTCCTTTACCATATCTGCCTTAACAAAATTAGCTTTACCCACAGCCGCAACTAAAATATCTGCATTAGCGCATATATCTTTAAGATTTTTAGTTCTTGAGTGGCAGATTGTAACCGTGCCGTTTTTATGTAAAAGTAGCATATTCATAGGCTTACCTACAATATTCGACCTACCGATTACTACACAGTTTTTTCCTTCAACCTCAATACCCTCGTATTCGAGCATTTCCATAACGCCTGCAGGTGTGCAGGGTACAAAATCAAAATCACCTATCATAATTCTGCCTACATTTGAGGGATGAAAAGCATCAACATCCTTTTCGGGTAAAATTGAGTTAATAATAAGCTTTTCGTCAAGATGCTTTGGTAATGGCAACTGACAAAGTATGCCGTTTATGCTCTTTTTGTTATTAAGCTCGTTAATTAATGCCAAAAGCTCTTGCTCGGTTGTGCTTTCGGGTAAAGCATATTCCTCTGACACAATTCCCAAAGCCTCGCAAGCCTTTTTCTTATTAGCCACATATACTTTTGAGGCAGGGTCTTCGCCTACTATAATTACCGCAAGACCTACGCTAATACCCTGCTTTTTGAGTTCTGCAACGCCCTCTGTAACCTTTTGCTTAACAGCGGCAGAAATCACCTTACCGTCAATAATCTTACTCATTTTCCCCGTTCTCCTCTGTTTCGTCAGGTGTTTCTGTAATTAAACTTTCACCAAATTCATCGGTTGTATCAAAAACCTCTTCATATATGGCGCTACTGTCATTAACAGTAACTTTTTTACCAATAACAGCAAGCAGTACCGCACAAGTAATACACAAAAAGAATGAAAGTAAGGACGAAACTCTTATATTTCCAAGCATCAGGCTATCTGTTCTAAGTAGCTCTATAAATGCTCTGCCAAAGCCGTACCAAACACCGTACATCAGTACTATCTGACCGCTGAATTTGCGTTTTTTACTGAAATAGTGAAGCACAAAGAAGCCCGTTATACACCAAATCGACTCGTATAAAAAGCAGGGATGAACTAAGCCCTCGCCACCCATTTCACTGATGGTTCGTTCGCTTTGCATACCCCACCAAGAGCTTCCCGTAAAATCACCGTATGCCTCTTGGTTAATAAAGTTGCCCCAACGGCCTACACCTTGCCCTATAAGGAAGCCTATCGCCGCAATGTCAAACATATCAAAGATATTAACCTTGCGTATAAGGCACATTAAAGCGCCCGTAACAAACGCGCCGATTACGCCGCCGTAAATAGCGAGTCCTGCTATGCCCGAAGATTCACCGAAGCCGAAAAAGTCGGCAATGCTTTCAAGCTTTACACCGTCAAAAATTACATAATAAGCACGTGCACAAAGAATGGCAACAGGTGTTGTTACAAGAACTACATCAAGCATACGGTTAAGGTCAAGACCAAAACGCTTTGCATTAGTCATACCGTAAATAAGCGCCAGTAAAAAGCCCGTTGCAATAATTACACCGTACCAGTATATATCCCAATGCCTGTCCCCTAAAGTAACGGTAAAAGCAATGGGGTCTACTGTTAGTTTTATACCGAATATTAAAACTTCCATTTAAACTTCCTCCATAGGATTTATATTAATTGTTGGTGAAACACTATTTCAGCTTTCTATGGGCATTATAACCGAAAGCACCGCTTTATCACCGTCAAGCTTTAAAAGTCTTTTATAAACATCTTCGGCAGTTACCGATTTCAAATACTTAATATCGTCAAAAAGTCCGCTGTCAAGCATAGCGCAGTCAACCATCTGCATAGCGATGCCCTCAACACTGTCAAAAAGGCGGATTGCGTTACCGTACATACCGCATCTGACAGCAGAAAACAACTTTTTATCAATACCCTCAGTTTTAAGGCGTTCTATTTCATTTCTTATTTTTTCGGCTACAAGTTTAGGATTTTTAGATTCACCCTCAAAAATTATAGCAGAATATCCGTAACCGCAAAAATGCTCTGTAGAAAATTCGTCGTTTATAAGTCCCTCGTCAGTAAGGGTTTTGTAAAGGGGTGAAGCCTCACCCGAAATTATTTCAAGCAAAAGCGCGGTACAGATTTTTTCTTTAACAGTACATTCGGGCTTTGCTATTGCCTCTTTAAAACCAAAGCAGAACATAGGCTGAGCTACTGCTAAAGACTGCTCAACATAAGGCTTTACTATGCTTTCGGGCTCATCGCAACGCACCCTTGTAATTTCAATCGGTGCTACCGGATTTATACCCTTTTCAATCTGCTTTAAAACTTTCTCTGTATCAACATTACCCGCAATACATATAAACATATTGGCAGGGTTATAAAAAGTATTATAGCATTTATAAAGCAGATTATGGTCTATCTTAGCAATAGACTCAACCGTGCCCGCAATATCAATTCTTACAGGATGGTTATGATACATCGAGAGAAGCATATTAAACATAACGCGCCAGCCGGGGCTATCGTCATACATTCTTATTTCCTGACCGATAATACCCTGTTCCTTTAGGACCGTCTGCTCAGTGAAATAGGGCGACTGCACAAAGGAAAGAAGTATATCCAAATTCTCATAAAATCTTTCCGAGCAGGAAAACAAATAGCAGGTGCGGTCAAAGGATGTGAACGCGTTAGCATAAGCGCCTGTTTTTGCGTATTTTGTAAAGGCGTCACCGTCCTCACTTTCAAAGAGCTTGTGCTCTAAAAAGTGTGCAATACCCTCGGGTACAGAAGTTTCCTCGCCGTTTACAGCAAAGCAGGTATCAATCGAGCCGTATTTAGTGCCGAAAATGGCATAAGAAGAATTGTATTGCGGTTTTTCGAGAATATATATTTTAAGTCCCGAGCTCAGTACCGCTTTAACGTAGCTCTCACCAATATCACTTTCAATTATTTCTCTTTTCATTACTCTGCCTCCCCCGATTTATCTTCAGGCATTAGCTTATATACGGTATGAAGCTTTACGCCCTGAGCCACCGCAATCACATCTTCGCGTGTTACGGATTTCAGCTTTTCTGCAATATCATCAGGTGAATATAAATTACTGTTGTTAACCTTTAAGGAATACCACATATCAAGAGCATTAAGACTGTCAGAATAGGTGCGCAACGAGCCACATATACTCTTAATTGATGACTCAAACTCAAAGTCAGAAAATTCACCGTCTTTAACTACTTTTAACTGATTTAATATTTCTGTTTCAGCCTTTTGTGCGTTCTCTGCCTCTACACCCGACTCAACGGTTAAAAGCCCCTTTTGTCTTATAGTTGAAGCCGAGCAGTAATAGCAAAGGCTCATTTTTTCACGCACATTTGAAAATAGCCTTGAGTAAGGTCCTCCGCCGAAAATATCACCCATTACAAGAAGCGGAAGTGAAACATCATCATTACCGAAGTTTTCCGAGCTAAAGCCCATAACAAGCTTACCTTGTTTAACGCTCTGTGTTTCGGTTATATATTTTACTTGCTTTGCAGAAGCGGTTGGTATTGAAACGGTGCAGTCGGGAATATTTACTCTCTCTATAGAGGAAAACTTTTCTGCAATGCTGTCAAAAAGTCCGTTAGGGATAGCCGCTCCCACAACATGAACCCTGACATATGCGGATTTTAGCATATTAAGCCACGCGGTATATAAGGTTTTGCCGTTTATGGCCTCAACATCCTCTACAGAGCCGCATTTGGCTACGCCGTAATCCTCACCCTTGTACATTTCTTCAATAAGGCGGTTTTTGGCAAAAATGCGCTTTTCACTGTATTCGCCCTTTATATGCTCAATAGCCTTTCTCTTTTCGCGCTCAATGTCACTGTCAAGAAAAGCTCCGTCATTAACACTTGGCTCAAAAACTAAGTTTAGTAATAAATCCGACGCCCTTTTTACCAAAGACTCTTCATCCAAAGCATAACGATCGTTAATAACCGATACTGTCATTTTAAGCAACTGATAATCACCGTATTTCTCGGCGCTGGCATCAAGCCTAGCCCCATATAGCTTATTTAACTTATAATTAAGCTTTGAAAATTCGGGATATTTACTGCTACAGCTTGTAAGAATAAAAGGAAGCAACGCGTAAAGTGCCGCTGTTTCCTTTTTTAACGGCACATAAAAATTAAAGGAAACAAGTGTTGTCTTAAAGCGTTCATTTTTTACAAACAGACCATCAACACCGTTTGCTAGTGGGAACAATTTAGTCGACATAATATATTCTCCATTTCTAAATATATCAATACTTATACAGTATACCACATTTTACAATAAATTTACAACTATAATATATAATAAATTGCATTATCAGGAAAAATGTGTTAAAATAAGTTATATTTAATTTAGTTTAGAGGTGAAGACTGTGCACGTACCTCATCAAAGAGGCTTTAAAATACCTACACGTATTATAATTTCGGGCTTACTTATTCTTTTACAGATAGGCTTTATATTTGATGTTCTTTATGATTTTACGGTTCAATCTGCGTGGGCATACTCTCTTTCAATGATAATCGGTATATTAACCGTTATCGTAATTATGAACCGCCGCGGCAACCCCGACCATAAAATTGCTTGGATAGCCTTTATTCTCATCTTCCCTATTTTTGGTATCACACTCTTTTTGCTTTGGGGCGGCGGCAGAGTAACCCCTGCAATTAAAAGGCGTATGAAAATATGCGAAGCTAAGTATTTAAGGTACTTAAAAAGTGACAGCGAGGTTAAGGACCGCCTTAATTATTATGACCTTATGCACGCCCGTCAGGCAGATTATCTTACGGGTGAGTCGGGCTATCCGCTTTATGACAAAACCTCTACCGAATATTTAGCCCCTGGTGAAAATATTTTAGAGCGTCTTTTAGAGGAGCTTGAGCAGGCAGAAAAATACATTTTTATTGAATTTTTCATTCTTGCCGAGGGTGTTATGTGGAACAGAATACACGAGGTTTTAAAGCGCAAGGTGTCGGCAGGCGTTGAAGTCAGAATAATGTTTGACGATTTCGGCTCAATAAAGCGTCAGACCAAGGGCTTTATTACAAGACTCAAAAACGAAGGTATTAATGTTACGGTATTTAACCCCATTAACCCTGTAATGAATGTTTTTATGAATAACCGCAATCACCGCAAAATTGTAGTTATTGACGGTAAAACTGCAATAACGGGCGGTTTTAATATAGGTGACGAATACATCAACGAGCTTGAACGCTTTGGCCATTGGGTAGACAGCGGTGTAATTGTGAAGGGTGAAGCCGTAAAAAGCTTTCTTGCAATGTTTTGCTGTATGTGGGAATTCAGCACAGGAAAGCGTATTCCCATAAAGTCTTATTTTGCAGATTACTCGGTAGCGGGTGACGGCTTTGTCATCCCCTACTGTGACGGCCCTCTTAATGACAAAAATCCCGCCGAGGGCATTTATATGCAAATTCTTAATAGCGCCCGTAAGTATGTTTATATAGTATCGCCATATCTGATAATTGATAACACGATGAAAAGTATGCTGCAAATGGCGGCAAAATCAGGTATTGATGTCAGGATTATAACCCCGCATATTCCTGATAAATGGTATGTGCACCCCGTAACACAGTACAATTATTTAGAGCTTTTGGAGTCAGGGGTAAAAATTTACGAATATCTCCCAGGCTTTGTTCATTCCAAGCTCTTTATTTCGGATGATAAAATTGCTACAGTCGGCACAATTAATATGGATTACCGTAGCTTTGTCTTCCATTTTGAATGCGGTGTCTGGATTTGCGACAGCAAAACTGTTGACGATGTTAAGGAACATTTTAACGAACTACTCCTTAAGTGCAAGGAAATAACTATAGAGGAATGGAAAAAGCGCCCGTTAAGACTCAGATTAAAGCAAGCCATTCTTCATATATTTGCGCCTTTGATGTAATTTAAACGACCGTGTTATTGACAATTTATGAATTTCTTGTTATAATATAGAAAATATTATAATTAAACGCTCAGTTATAAAGGAGATATATTTATGAACGGTTTTTTTAAGTTTTTAGTTTCAATTATGGCAGTTTTCGGTACTGTTATTGCGGCACTTGCTGTTTTTGACAAGTTCTCTAACAAAAACCGCATTAAAGGTGACTACCTTGAGTGTGATGTTGAAGAAACAGAGGAAGAGAATACCGAAGAGGAATTCTAAAAATACTAACAGTCCCTTATGAAGCCGTAAGGGACTGTATTTTTTAACATATTTTCAGTTGCTCTGCCCGCATATTTTCGGGCAGTTCTTTTTTTATTCTTACCTTGTATTCAATATATTTATCATCCTCATATTTTTGCGAGCGCGCGTCAATCCCCGCGTTTTGCAGGGTATCAAGAAGCTTTGAAAGGCTGTTTGAAAAAAGCCGTACATCCCCTATTGCCGATTTTCTAATCGGCTTTTCGGGTATAACCTTTGGTGGCTCTGCCTCTTTTGGATTTATACATTCTTCTATATATTTTTCACATTCCTTAAGTGTCATACCGCGCGCTATTATACAGTCAAGCGCACTTTTTCTTTTATCGCTCGGAAGCCTAAGTAGTGACCGAGCGTGCCTTTCAGTAAGCCCCGCCGCTGTTATCCTGTCGCGCAGTTCTTTATCAAGTCTTAAAAGCCTTAGCTTATTCGAAAGGGTTGACTGCGCAACCCCCAATCTTGCCGCTACCTCTGTTTGCGACAAGCCATGAACGGTTATAAGTCTTTCAATACCAAAAGCCTCTTCAAAAAAGCCAAGATTGCTTCGTTGCAGATTTTCTACCATTGCATAAAGCGCAGCGGTAACATCATCAGTTTTATGTACTACACAGGGTATTCGCCTTATCCCTGCCATTATAGCGGCTTTAAGTCTTCTTTCCCCTGCTATTAGCTCGTATTTGCCGTCCTCGGTTCTGCGGACTGCCAAAGGCTGAATAATCCCGCTTGAAGCAATGCTCTCGGCTAAAAGCTTTAATTCGTATTGGTCAAAGCTTTTTCTCGGTTGATTGACCGAGCTCCTTATTTCATCAGGTCTTAGCATAAGTAATTTTTTATCGCTTATAGTGTGCATCGCGCCACCTCATTTCTGTTTTTATTATCTAATTTATATTAATAAATGTAAAGAAAAAACGGTCGGGAAAATTCGCCCTAAAAAAACAAAAACAACCGCATTAAAGCGGTTGTTTTGATATATCGGCAGGTTTTCTCGGAAATTTTGGCGGTGTTTGCGATATTTTTTTAAAGGTCACAAAGGCTCTTTGCTCATCTTCTCGCAAATTCTCGCATATAATATTAGGTTTTTCGAGCCCCAACATCTTTATTGCGTTATCACACAGTGCCACCTCATCAAAAGCAGAGGGACCTTTCATCGAAACAAAAATACCGTTCTTTTTAATAAGAGGTGTGCAGTATTCAAGAAGAACAGGTAGAGAGGCTACCGCGCGTGCAGTAGCAACATCATATTTTTCGCGGTGAAGCTTTGATTTGCCCGCCTCCTCAGCTCTCAAATGCACAGTTTTAATGCCTTTAAGCCCTAATTCACTGATTACCTCATTCAAAAACACAAGTCTTTTATTAAGGCTGTCAAGCAACGTAATTTCTAAATCGGGGCGGACAATTTTAAGCACCATTCCGGGAAATCCCGCACCTGTTCCAACATCGATAAGAGTAGCATTCTGTGGCAGATTATTATGCTTTAAAAATAGTATGCAATCATAAAAATGCTTATAAAGCACCGCTTCGGGCTCTTTAATTGCGGTAAGATTGATTTTTTCATTCCAGCTAAGCAACAAATTACCGTAAGCATTTAGCTTATTAATTATATCGTCTGTAAGCCTTACACCGAATTCCTCACAAAGCGGCGCTATTTTCTCAATTTCAAAATCAATCATTACTCTTCTCTCCCAAAAAAGCTTCAAGTCTGTAAATCGGTTGACCGAGAGAGGCAAATTTATGCTCATATTCGGTCTCAATATTGCCCTCAAAGTCACTGTTATGAAGGTCCAATGAAATATTTTTAAAGCTAAATCCGCTAAGCGAAAAATGTTCTAGGGAAAATTCAAAAAAGTGCATATTATCGGTTTTTTGATGTATTTCTGCACCCTCGCACATAATCCGCTTATAAATCTCCAAAAATCTTTGATGTGTCAGACGGTGTGTGGCATAAGCCTTTTTAGGAAACGGGCAAGAAAAATTGAGGAAAATAAGCATTATGCTTTGAGGCTTTATATATTTTTCAAGATACTCTGCTGAGCATTTTATAAATTTAAGGTTAGTAAGCCCCATTTCCTTTGCCGTTTCGCAGGCTTCTACAATAACATTACCGCTCTTTTCAACGGCAATTAAATTAATATCGGGGTTATTTTTTGCATATTCGCAGGCAAACTTACCCTTTCCGCAACCAATTTCAAGATAAAGCGGTTTACGACTTCCAAACCAATTATCAAAATCAATATATTCCTTTTTATCTTTTGCGGTATTAAAATTTCTGTCCTCAAAATCACTTATAAAAAGATAACTGCTTACAGCCGCCAATCTTTCTTCAAGATTCTTTTTTCTTCTCATTCTCATAAAATTTCACCGTTATTCGTAGTTTTTAAGTACAGTTTTAGCCCTCTCCATAACCATTTCTTTTAGTATTTCGGGCGAATTAACCCTTAGATTACTGCCGTAATTAATTATCCAGGTAACAAGCGCATCCGACAGCGCCGCCTTTACAGTAAAGCAAAACTCGTCATCGGTCACCTTTTTAATAAAAATCCGTTCTGAAAAACGGTCAAGCACCTGTTCGGTTATTTTTTTGTTACAGCAAAGCTCCACCTCTGTAAGTGAGCCGCCGTGCATACCAAAAAGCTTATTTGTGTAATCGGCAGTATCAAAAAATTCGGTATATGAACAAACCTCAGAATAATGCCTTGCCTTAACTGCAAGCACCTCTACCGAGCTTATTCTGTCAAGCCGCAAATGAATTAAATTATCATACTTTGTGTGGTTTCCTATAAGATAATAATGGTCGTCCTGCCAAGTAAGCGCATAAGGATTAACAATCATTTCTTTCTTAGACTGCTTAACCTCACGGTCACTGTCAAAATAACGCGCGGAATATGTAAATTTAATCTGCCGACCGTCCTCAATGGCGTTGGTGATTTTATCAATATTATAATAAAGCTCCTCGTTGCCGCATTTATCTGCCGCACCGAAATAAACCGAGCTTTCGCGGCGTTTTACCTGATTTGTGCTTAGCATTGAGTTAAGCTTTTCAATAAGCTCTGCGCTTTTTTTAGCGCTT
>CAZNTP010000022.1:0-19674 GCA_964575985.1 uncultured Ruminococcus sp.
GACACGCCGTCCCTATAATAATTATATTGTGTGATAGCGTGATTTTTCACGCTATCACCTCAGATAATTTTTCCTCAATTTCTGCACGTTCGGGAATGGAATCCACAACATAATTCTTTGTAACACTTATTCCCGATGCGCAAACGGCATATTGGCAAGCCCTTTCAAGCTCCATACCCTCTGCCACACAGACTGCAAGCACACCGTTAAAGGTGTCACCAGCACCGGTAGTATCAACCGCCTTAACCGGTAATGACCCGATAAAAATTTCATCATTTATTGAACAACCCTTGTCACCAAGCGTGGTTATCACATTTTCGAATTTTTCTATTCTTATAGCAGTGCGCTCCTGCTCATTTGGAGTTACCGCAAAGACATTTTCTGCTATGCTATCGGGTATTCGGTCTATGGGTGCCGGGTTTAAAATCACCCTTACACCGTGTTTGCAGGCTAATTTTACCGCAACCTCATTCACTGCTACAGGCACCTCGTGCTGTAAAAGCAGAATTTCACTGCTCTTTATTTCCTCTTCAAAGGATAAAACATCCTTTTCGTCAAGCTCGGCGCCTATAAATTCGGTAACCTGATTTTGTCCGGCGCTATCTGTAAGAATAAATGCAAAGGTGGTTTTTTTATCCGCCTTTTTCTTTAAAAAGCTTTTAATATTGTTTTCTTCAAGTTTTTTTGCACATTCTTTACCGTGAGCGTCATCACCTATAGCGGCTAAAAAGGAAACCTCAGCCCCCATACGCGCGGCAGCTATTGCCTGATTAAAGCCCTTGCCGCCGATTTCCTCGGCGGTGCTTTCTGCCATTACCGTTTCACCCTTTTTGTGAAAATGGTGGGCTTTCATAAAGGTGGAATGACCGCAAAGTCCTATAACCGAAATCTTAGCCATTTTATCACCTCACAGATGCTTTATACGGGGCAGATATTTTTTAATAAAGGCTTTATTAAACTCGCTTCCGCCCTCAACATTGCCGCTCATATAAATATCAACCTCTGCACCGCTTTTTGCCGCCGCTTCTGCACCCTCTAAGAGTAAAGCCTGCAGTATAAACGAGCCTGCCGCCGTCGAAACACTGCCCATTTTAGCCGCATTTCCCGTAATATCCATAACCGCATCCCCATGGGGAACACAGTTGTCAATATAAATGTCACAGTTGGTGTGAAGCATATTTTCTATTGCGCTGTCACCAAAATAAGCCGACGAGCAAAGAGCGATTGTTTTAACTCCCCTTGCCTTTGCAGTTTTTGCCATTTCCACAGGAACGGCATTTTTACCCGAGGTTGATACTACAATAAGAGTATCCTTATCGCTTACACAGTATCTTTCAAAAATACTCTCAGCAATACCGCTCATTTTTTCCATTTTACTGCTTTTTGCGGCACCGTTATGAAGCATTAAATCGGTGTCGAGCATTGCAGAAACATTGCAAAGCCCACCTGCTCTGTAAAAGCAGTCAAGCCCTAAGAGATGAGAATGACCGCAACCGAATATATGTATTATTCCGCCGTCTTTAATAGTATGGGCTACAAGCTCTGCCGCAGAGCTGATTTTTTCACTCTGTGTGTCTTTTATAGCCGCTAAAACAGAGAACAGCTTTTCGTAATAACCTTGAAGCATCATTTAATCTTCTTTCTTTAAAACTCGTTTATAATTTCTGCCTATGTTGTCCCAAAGCTCAAGCGGGTCTTTTGCGGCAACAGAAGTACCGTAACCGCCGCGGTATGTCCATGTAGCAAGACGGTCAACACCCAATTCCTCATACATATCAACCACCTTGTCAATCTGACTGAAATCATCGGGGCGCTTGTTATAGCCCATAAGCCAACGCTCTGATTGCTTACCGTACTTTTTAGCCATAGCAACTGTACGCTCTGTGATTTCACGGAAAAAGCTTTCGGGCAAGGTCCAGTTAATAATTGTGGTTGAGAATACATCAAAGTAAGGACAGGATGCTACCATATCCCAGTTATCATAGCCTCTGAGCTCGGTTACATAGTAGCTGTTGAGGGTTGCGTGAACACAACAGGTAATCTCAAGATTAGGATTATACTCTTTAAGTGCCTTAGATGTATCGGAAAGAGTATAGAGAGCCTCACGCCATCTGAACTGCTTGACATCGTCATTCATAAATTTAGGCATTTCATAGCCATAGTATTCTTCAAACTTTTTCATACACTCGGGACAACGGCAAGCCCAATCGTCACCCGCACCACCTGTAATAGATGCATAAGACTTAGGATAAGCGTAGTGCGGCTCGTCCCAGAAGAAGCCGTCAACCTCGGTGTTCTTTGCAATTTTAAGGCATATATTCTTAAAATAATCGCGGAAAGAATTGGTGTTAAAGCAAGCGGCATTTAAAACCTCACCCGTGTATGCCGATACCTGACGGTGATGAATATTGTTCTGTAAGAAAAGACTTACCTGCTCGCCGCCGAAGTATTTACCGATACCCCAGGTATCTGCAATAACTCTAAGTCCTAAATCGTGAGCCGCCTTTACGATATTGTTAAGATTCGGGAACCAAAAATCAACATCGAATTCTGTGATAGCAAGAATAACAGTATCACATCCGTGCTCCTTCATTTCTTTAAAATCGGCTATTGCGTGCTCAACATAACCAAGCCCATAATAGCTTACTGCAGTGTGTTTAATAGACATAAAAACTACCTCACTTATGTTTTTTCTTTATTATAATGATTATAGTATGTCGAAACACTAAAAAGTGTTTCGACAAGCCGATTTTATCGGCTTTAGCAAAATTAAATTTATGTAAATTTAATTTTGCCTATAGTCATTGCAATGGGTATAGACAAATTTTCATAGAAAATTTGTGCCCAAATCAAAGATTTGGGGTCGAAGTAGTGTAGATTTACACTATTTCGACTTTCTATAACCATTATATAATCAACACGCCCCACAGTAAACCTATAATACGGTCAAAAAAGTGTAGAAAACGAAACTTGACTTTATACCGTTTTGGATATATAACATAAATAGATTAAAGCCGAGGTGATGTGTGTGTTTTTCTCTGAAAGTGACCTGTCGCTTGAACTTTTGGGTGTTTTTAAGATTAGCCGCAAGGAATATGACCACAAAAGCTTTGAGGGCAGAGGCTACGATATTTTAAGCTTCAGACTTAAAGGAAGCGGAAAATTTATAACCAAAACAGAAACTCTTTCGGTCAAAAAGGGGGATGTGCTTTATATCCCCAAAAATACCGACTACCACCAAAAATCCTCGGATGAAACGGTAATTGCGGTGCATTTTATAAATTACAGCTTTAAGAGCAGTAACAAAATGGAGGTTATACATTTAGAGGATTACTCTTATATAGAGGAAATTTTTATAAAAATGTATGACTGCTGGAAAGAAAAAAAGCAGGGCCACCGCTACCGCTGTATGTCACTGCTTTACGATTTACTTTATTTTTTAAACTGTCAGGAAACGAGTCAGATTATTGACTCTATTACCCATGACAATAAAATGAATTCGGTCATAGACTACATTCACAGCAACTTCAGATACGGCGCTATAGATATTTCGCATCTGGCAAGTATGTGCTCGGTTTCCAACACATATTTCAGAAAAATGTTCAAAAAAATTCACGGGGTGTCACCTAGTCAGTATATAATAAATCTAAAGCTTGAATTCGCCTCGCACCTGCTTGGAAGTAATCTTTACACCGTAGCCGAGGTAAGCCATAAATCAGGCTTTAACGATACCAAATATTTCAGCAAGCTTTTTAAACAGTATTTTGGAATTACACCAAAAAAATACCAAGGACTTCAGCGGTTTGATAATCCCGTTATAAAAAAATAAAATCTACCCGCTATACTTTAAATTTAAAATATGGCGGGTAGTTTGCCCCTAAACGAAGAAACACGGGGGCAGGCATTATTTTATTCTGCTATTCCAAGGGCTGCTAACGGAGATACCGATTTGCCATCCTTTATAGCCTCTATATGCAAATGGCTTTCATCGTTGCACTCGGCGGGAACGGTGGTTACTGCACCTATAATGTCTCCCATTTTTACCTTGTCTCCGCTTTTAACACCGACATCGGCCAAAGCGGCATATTTTATTGTGATTCCGTTTAAATGCTCAATAGTAACTGTAGTTCCTAATAAAGAATCATTTGTAATTTCCTTAACAGTACCGTCACCGCAGGCGCTTACAGCTGTCCCCTGTTTACAGGCGATATCCACACCGCTGTGAATTCGCATATCACCGTAGGTTGCGGAATACTGTAGCTCGGTTTCGCTGTAATTCTTAATAATCTTCCCCTCTACAGGCGTTGTGAAGCTCACAATCGGAACGGTTTCGCTCTTGTCTGCTTCTTCTGTGTAATAAGGCTCGCTTTCTACCGATTGGGTTACGCTCTCCATTGGTGTTTGCTCGCGCGGCTCTTCGGTGACACTTTCATTATATGAAGATAACTCATTATAGTATGAATTATTTTCACCTGAATTTATCGGCGGCTCGACACTGTTATCGTCCATATTTGAAAGGGCAAACCATAAAGCGCCGCCTATTATTAAAAGACAACAGGCAATGAGAACATAAAAACCCGTGCCTAATTTCTTAGTTCTTCCCTGATAGGATTCCGAATATTTCAAAAACATCATTCCTTTCTTTAAAACTATTATTGACAAAACAAAAGACTATATACAATTTTTAAAAATTTAAAAATCGTTCACAAAAAGTATAAGAAAAAGAAAAAATATTGTATTATTATAAACTTGTACCGAAAAGGGAGCCGCACCCGTTTTGGTATAGTTTCTCGAAAGAGAAATTCTCTCCTCAAACCCCTTAAAAGTGAAAAAGAGCCGTTTTTACGGCTCTTTTTCACTTTTTTAACTGTTTGATTTGTAAAAATTGATTTTTCGCCTGATATCCTGCATCCTGATATCAAGTCGGCTTATTTCATCGGCACACTGCTTTAATTCCTTTGAAATTTCGGCATCGTTTTTTTCTGCAATTTCCTTTTTGTATCTTACCTTGTGTTCAAGGCTCGCCCAAAAGTCCATAGCTATAGTACGGAACTGCACCTCAACCCGCATATACTTCTTTTCCTTAAGTAAAAAAATCGGTATTTCGAGAATCAAATGCAGACTTCTATATCCATTTCCCTTAGGATTTTTTATGTAATCCTTTATTTCTATAACCCTGATATCATCCTGTGAGCAAAGCCGCTGGGATAGCTTATAAATATCCTCGGGGAAAGAGCATATAACCCTTATGCCTGCAACATCATTAAGTTTTTGTTCTATGCTTTCAACTGTCAGCGGATATCCCTTGCGCTTTAATTTTTCGATTATGCTTTTGGGACTTTTAAGCCTACAGGAAATTGATTCAAAAGGATTACTGTCACTCTCTAAACTCAGTTCATTATTAAGCACGTCAAGCTTGGTTTTAATTTCAAGCATTGCACAGTTGTAACGCATCATAAGCTCGGTATAAGGATGCGCCTCACCCAACATCTCATCAGACAGACCCGATAATATTTTAAGGGGATGTATTTCTTCCATTTTTGACACCTTTTTACTTTATTTTTAATTATTGTAACATAGAAAATATTAAAAATCAATGTGGTGCTTGTAACGTGTTTGTAAATTTGGTATACTACAAGAGGTGATGTAAATGTTTAATTTTTTCTGCAAAGAAAACAGCCGTGTCGGTGACTGTTATCTGATAACGGGTGCCGACTATAACCATATAAAAAATGTTTTGCGAATGAATATCGGTGACCGCTTTCTTGTAAGCCACGAAGCAAGCAGTGATTTATGCGAAATCACAAATTTACAAGATGATACCGTGACCGCAAAAATTCTGGAAGAAAACTACCAGAACACAAATCTTCCTATTAATATATACCTTTTTCAAGGACTGCCCAAGTCAGACAAAATGGAGCTTATCATTCAAAAATGCGTGGAGCTTGGCGTTTATGAGATAATCCCCACCGAAATGGAGCACTGCGTAGTAAGGCTTGAAGAAAAGAAAAAGGCTTCAAAGGTAGCTCGCTGGCAGGCGATTTCCGAAAGTGCCGCAAAGCAGAGCAAGCGAAACATAATCCCCAAAATAAACGATGTGCTCTCCTTTAAAGATGCGCTTGAAAAGGCTAAAGACTTAGACCTTTTATTAGTGCCTTACGAAAACGAGAGGGGTATGACCGCTACCAATGAGGCACTTCAAAAAATTAAAAGCGGTATGAATGTTGGAATTATGATAGGTGCAGAGGGCGGCTTTAGCGAAAAAGAAATTGAAGCCGCAAAAGCAATAGGCGGAGAAATAATATCCTTAGGCAAAAGGATTTTGCGTACCGAAACCGCCGCTATAACTGCCACAGCTATGTGTATGCTTTACAGTGAAATGAAGCTTGGTGAGGAAAAATGAAAAACCTGTCGCAAGATTATGTAAACCGAATGAAATCGCTTTTGGGTGACGAATACCCTCTTTATGAAAAGGCGGTAAATGATACACCAATAAAGGCTTTCAGGGTTAATACAGATAAAATTTCGTTAGAGGATTTCAGCAAAATCAATATATTCGGGAATGAAAAGATACCCTATGTGGAAAACGGTTTTTATCTTGAATATGATAAGGTAGGCAACCACCCGTATCATCATGCAGGTATGATTTATGTGCAGGAGCCTGCCGCAATGGCGCCTGCAGAATGTGTAGAAATCAACCCCGACTGGAAGATTTTAGATATGTGCGCCGCTCCCGGTGGCAAAAGCAGTCAGCTTAAAAATAAGCTCGGCGAAAACGGTATTCTTGTATCCAATGAAATTATCCCCTCGCGGTGCAAAATTTTAACAAGCAACATAGAACGCTTAGGGCTTAAAAACACCGTCACTACCTGTATGGATACCGCACGGCTTGCAAAGACTTTTCCAAAAACCTTTGATATGATTATGGTTGATGCACCCTGCTCGGGCGAGGGTATGTTCAGAAAAGAGCAGATTGCTATAGACGAGTGGAGTCCCCAAAATGTGCTTAAATGCGCCGAGCGTCAGGCAGAAATTCTTGAAAATGCCGCAAAGTGCCTTAAGGACGGCGGATACATAGTATATGCCACCTGCACCTTTTCTTTAGAAGAAAACGAAATGACGATAGACCGCTTTTTAGAAAATCATCCCGAATTTGAAATCTTAGAGGTTAATCCCAATGTTGCTAAACACACCGCCGACGGAATCAATTTCGACGGTTGCAAATGCGAAAACATCCATTTTGCAAGGCGGTTTTATCCCCATAAGGCAAAGGGCGAGGGTCAGTTTATGGCTTTATTACATAATAAAAACGTGCCTCTCCCCGAATACAGTAAGCCTATAAAAAAAGCGGTTTCAAACCCCGTTGTCACCGCCTTTTTAGATGATGTACTAACCGATTACGAAACAGATACTGTGATAGAATTTGGTGGGACACCTATATATTTCACTCCCGATTTTGAAATAAAAAATGCCACAGTTTTCTCCTGCGGCATAACTATAGGTGAAATAAAGAAAAACTATATAAAGCCTCACCACCAATTTTTTATGGGAATGGGCGACAAATTTAAGCGCAAAATTGAGCTTTCGCCCGATAGCGAAGAAATTAAAAAATATCTTCACGGCGAGGAAATTGAAACTACTTGTGCAGACGGCTGGGCGGTAGTAACCGTAAATGGCTCTGCCATAGGTGGCGCAAAGGTAGTAAACGGTACCGCCAAAAACCACTACCCAAAAGGGCTTAGAATAAACTAAAATTAATGGACTGTAGCAAATCTACAGTCCATTTAACTTTAAATATAATCCTTTACAAATTCACCATTTCTGAGTGTGTAAATAAACTCAAATCCTATATCTTTAAGCAGTTTTTTGGCCTCACTGAAGCCGAAAATCAAGGTGTCCTTACTATGACTGTCGGACGATAGAATAACCCGTCCGCCCTCTTTTTTTATTATGTGAAGAAGATTAGTGGCAGGATAGGGCGCTGTTCTGTAGCCGCGTGAAATAGCACCTGTGTTAACCTCAAAAATGCAATCAGTTTTTAGTGCCTCTTTCAAATATTTTTCGGCTATAGCGTTATAACCCTTATCCTCTAAAAAGAGGGATTTATCCATTTCATCAAACTTTGTTATTAAATCAAAGTGACCGATTATATTGGGTTTTCTTTTTAAAATATAATCACAAAATTTACTGTAATAGCTTTCTGCAAGGCGTAGTGTGTCGCCATGAAAAGCCTTCAAGCACTCTTTAAAATATTCGGGCGAGGAATCAATGGGGTAATATTTGCCGTCAATATTAAAATAATGGCAAGAACCGATAATATAATCAAATTTATCCCTATCCGCAGGGCAAAAGGCATCCTCTTCAATACCTAAATATATCTCTATTTTACCCTTATATTTTTCCTTTAGCTTCTTCACCTCGGCTATGTACCCTTCGGTATTTTTCGTACAGTAACGTAAATCATAATCGGTATAACCGTGGCCCGAGAAGCCTAAGGCGGCAAGGCCCTTATCTATAGCCGAGAGAACTATTTCCTCTAAGGTGTTGTCCCCGTCACAGTAGTGTGAATGTGTATGAAAATTGCTAGGCATTAAAGCATCCTCCGTTTTTTTATTTGCGCAATCACAAAATCTATGCCGAATGTTTTAACCAAGAGCCCCAAAAAAGAGCTTATAAGTATACTCACACCTGAAAGCAGACCGCCTATTATTACAATTAAAACATCGGTAATTAAAAGCGCCTTGCCTATATCAATGCTCGAATACTTCTTTACTATAAGGGCTATAACGTCTGTTCCGCCCGAGCTTGAATTACAGTAAAACATAATTCCGCTGGCAACTGCAATTACACTGCCGCCTATAACCGCTGAAATATAGGGGTTTTCAATTATTGGCTTTTCTAAAACAATAATTTTTTCTATAATTGCTACGGCGGAGGTCGTAAGCACTGAGCCTACAAGAGTTTTAACCGCCATTTCTTTACCCAAAACCACAAAGGCTAAAACTATAAGCACGGTATTTATTGCGGTCAGAATTATACCTGGGGAAAAAGAAATAAATGAATGAAGTATAACCGAAATTCCACTTGTGCCACCTAGTAACAGCGAGCTTGGAAAAATAAAAAGCACTGTGCTTAAAGCATAAAGTATACTGCCTAAAAGAATAAATATGTAGCTTAATATTTCTTTTTTTATAATTCTTCTATCCAAAATAAAACGCCTCGCTTTAATACTAATGATTATATCATTAATACTAAAACAAGGCAATAAATATTTTAAGTTTTAGGTAAAATGTTTTATTTATATAGCTCACTTAAAAATTTGCCAAATTCGGTTGATGCTACATATCTATCATAATTTAAAGATTCATAATTATTTTCTATATTAAATCCCTGCTCGGTCTTACCGATTGCCACATAATACACTGTGCTATCGGGTGTAAAATGGATATTAAGCATTATTGTGCTGTTATTATCCAGGGTAATGGCAATAGCATAGTCATTAGGATTGGCAGGATTAAATTTTACCCAATTACCCTCTGTTCTAGACTCTAAATGAGCGGTGTTTAAAAATTCACCCATTTTCTTTGCATCATCACCCTCTAATGTCTTTGCGATTTGGAATTTATCGGTAGTGGTAGCATCTTTTTTAAGCAGATATAACCGCTTTACCGCTCTATCGGTAAGGGCTTCGCCGTTTAAATCAGAAGTGTTCTGGCTATCAACATTTTCACTAGAACTACTTTGACTGACAGTTGGTTCAGAATAATTATTCTCTAACTCGTCCAAGCTGTAAATCGCAAAAACATGGTATATGCCTGCAGGATAGGTCTCATAGATTTCGCCGTTATATACAATCCTTATTTCGTCGCCCTTTTTAAGCTTTGGCACGGGATTAGTAGAAATAACATCGAGACTTACGTTAATTTTACTACAGCTTTTATATTCATCGGTATCGGCAAAAGGCTCTACTAAAACACTGCTTTCCTTTACTTCTAAAACAGTAGCATTAAAATAAGGATTACCCCCTTTTTCTACTGTAGTTTTATCCTCTGTAGTAGTCTTAAATTTAGCTCCGTCAGGTACGGGGCATTCTGCCTTTTCGGCATCGGCAGAATATTTGTATGACGGTATTGCCGAGGAGCGCTTGCCGTCAAAGACATAGCCATAATCAGTTTTATGGAAAACGTAGGTGTTCTGACCGTCTTCTGTAGTGCAGATAACCGAATCACGCTCATACTTGAATTCACCCATTGCAAGATAACTGCTAAAGAGCGACCAACTGAAATTAAAGGTATTATCTGTATAATTAAGGGTAAGCGACGGTGCGCTTATTGCCTCAGGTGACTCATTGTAAACATAAATCCCTACTGTATCTGTCGGCAGATTTTCGTAGTCCCCGACAGCTTTCAGCTTAAATATCCAACGTACCCGATAGGTATCTGCATAGCCGTAAGCCAGATAAACCTCACCGTTTTCCTGCTCTAAAAGGTAATAAAGTCGGTTATCCTTGTGGTTTACCACCCTGAATGCGTTTTTATTGTTTTCACGAAGAATAAGGGCATTGTACCCTGCATCCCAAGAGACATTATTTATTATTTCATCAAAGGTTTCTTCCTCTAATTTAAAGCTCGCAAGCTCACCTACATCGTACCAAGTGCTTGAAGTCGGGTTTTCGGGATTTTCGCTTGTGTAAAGATGCATTTCCTCTGAAATGCAGTATTGCGGAATTGACTCATCGGTATAGAAAACCGAGGAATACATACCGTCCTCAAAAACGATTTTTTCACCCTTATACTGAAGACCGACAAAAGAAAAGCGTATATCCACAACAAAGCCAACGAAGGCTTTATACTTTTTATCCTTGTCGCTGTCCAAGAAAAATTCCTTTTCTAAGCGGTAGTTGCCGCTTCGGGACACATCAAAGCCGCTAAGACTTAATTTTTGTGTTGATGTTCCGCCAGAATTCACCATATAAAGCGGCAAAGTCCAGCCATAGCCCTCTGAAAGTGGGATTTCCTCACCCTCATAAAAGAGCTTAAATTCTTCGCCGAAGCAAAGGGCATCATCGGTATTATTTACCCATTCTACCTCTATATATGGGTTACGCTTGGCAACACTGCCCTTTAAAAAATGGAATTCAACATCATCACATTCTGCGGAAGAAACCGTACCCGTTATTCCGTAATTTTCGGATTCCCATTTATCCTTAGGGTTGGTTAAAAAGCACACCGCAGTTACGGTTAAGGCTATGATAGCCACTATAATCACCCAAAAGGCAGGCTTTTTATAGCTAAGCACCGATTTTATTCTACCCTTAACCCCCGTTTCGCCGAAAGCCACAGGGCAAGCAGATAAAAATCTCTTTTCTGCACTGCAATTAATAAGTGCTTCACTGTAAGGCTTTTTAATTTCTGCGCCAAGGCTGTTTATTACCTTTTCGTCTGTTGCCAGCTCAATATCTCGGCAAAGCAGAATAAACGCTACCCATAAAAGAGGGTTAAACCAATAAACCGTAAGCAGTAAAAAGCCTAAGGGCTTCCATAAATGGTCAAGTCGGCTAAGATGAGCTTTTTCGTGGGCTATAACATATTCAGCATCATCCTCACCAAGTGCCGACGGCAGATAAATTTTAGGCTTTATTATACCTAAAATAAAGGGTGTGGCTATACGGTCACAAATATAAATATTTTCTCTGATAACAACGCTCTCGTGCACCCTTAGTTTGATTTTTACAAAGCTTAATAAAGCATAAACAAGCATTAACACTATGCCGATAACCCAAATATTAGCTGCTATTAAAAGTACTATTTGTATCGGGTTTATACTGGCTTCGGGTGTGGCCGCAAGACTATCCGATATAATAGGATTTACGGTAGAGTTGATAAACTCGACACCTGTGTGAATTGTCGGTGCTTTTTGATAAACAATATCGGGTGGGACCACCTCTCCGCTTGGAAGCAAGCTCAAAACGCTCTCAATAGATATAGGTAAAACCAGTCTTATTCCTACAAGACCCCACATTATAACACGAAGAAATTTAGGGGCTTTATTCAAAATAAGCCTCAATACCAAAACCGCCAAAACAAGCCAGCTAGCATTAATACTCATATTAAGGAGCTTTAAAAATAAATCGGTCATTTTTTGCCCTCCTCATATTCGCGCACCATCTGTTTTAATGCTTCAACTTCCGCTTCGCTTAAATTCTTTCTTGCAGTAAAGGCGGTAAGAAATGCCGGAAGCGAGCCCTTAAAGGTTTCCTCAACAAAACGCTCGCTTTGAAGAGAATAAAACTCGTCCTTGGATATAAGCGAAACCACTTCACCGCTGTTATTTTTAAAAATACCTTTGTCACAAAGCCTTTTAAGGACTGTATATGTAGTGCTTTTTTTCCATTTTAGCTTTTCCTCGCAAAGCCGTGTAAGACAGCTCGAGGAAATCGGCTCATTTTGCCATATAATTTCGGCGAAACGCGATTCCACAACACCCATCTGATAATCGTTCATAGCTTACCCTCCTTTTAGTCTGCATCTTGTAGACTAACTTTAGTTTACACTATGTAGACCAATTTGTCAAGAAAAAAATAAAACCGCTCTCCATTTGCGTTGTGTTCTTTGAAACACAACGCATCGATATAAATCCCTATCGGGATTTTCGATATGCGCTGATGCGCTCGATATGCCTGACGGCTCTATATGTACCTATCGTCCAGAGAATAGGGATTTATATCATATCGAGTTTGTAAAACAAACATATCGAATTTTCCGAAAGGAAAATATATCGATTTCGCATAGCGAAAATATCGCCAAAAAATACCACCCGAAAAAGAGTTTTATCGCTCTTTTTAGGGTGGTTTTATAGCTATTCCACCATCGTCCACACAAGCATATCACTTTCTTCACGGTTAGCAAAGGAAAAATAGGGTATAAGCCTTGCGGTAAATGATTCATATTTATCGGTTTTTATTCTATAAAGGCGGTCTGTAGCAGGTCTGCGCTTAGCCGCCATATAAATAACAGGCGCTGGTATGCCCTCCTCTGCCTCTACTCTTGCAGCACCGCTCTCAAGCAGGGTTATATCACACAGATTTTCCCCATTATCGAGCTCTTCCATACAATATACGATAGGTCCTCTCTGTACGGCATATCTTCCCGAATTATCCTGAACAAAAGGATTAGCTTCAATAAAGTGTATTTTCATCGGCAGATTAACTGTAACGCTTTCCCCATCGGATAGCTCAAATCTCGCAAAGCCGTTTTCGGTATCGCCTTCATATTCAACACACCAATCGGGTATTCTGACACAAAGGGTCATCGGCTCACCGCTATATTTAAAGGTAACCTTTCCATCATACGGATAATTGGTACTTTGTATTAAAGTGGCATCCTTGCCGCCGATTTGGAATTTCGCTGTGCTTCCTGCAAACTGATTGCAGTAAACAGTATCGCCATAGTGTTATTGAAACCTTGCGGTTTCAGTGGTATTTTATTCGCCATAAAACTGCCGAAGGCAATACCACTTGGGCGAAGCCCAAATACCACTGCGAAGCAATACAACTCGCCTTTAGCGAATAAAACTGGCGTTGTATCCGTACGGATACAACGCCTACCGAGATGTCGTTTTATTTTATATTATCTTGAAATTACAAATACTTACTAAGTGTAAACTTTGCCAAACGGATATGCTTACGTGATACGGTATATGACATAGCAAGCTCACCGTCTTTATAATACTGAATAAATGGGTAGAAACAGCTTGACTGCATATTGGCCTGCAAAACAACCTCGCTGTTAGCAATATTCTCTCTGTCTATTTTTATAATGCCGATATGCTCGCGGTCTATAGGCGCATGGAAAAGATACATTTCTCCATTATAGATAATAAAATCAGAACGGGACTGACAGTCATAAATCTCAACAGGCTTTGCCCAGGTTTCTGTTTTTAAATCATAAACGGTTAAGAAGCCTGATTTATTGCCATCCTGCTGTCTTACAAAGTAGAAAACCTTATCGTCCAAAACAAAAGTAGCATTTTCCCACTTAGAATCGTTTATAAAGTCAGGCTGTGAAACATATTCCCAAGTCACTAAATCCTTACTTTTAATAACAGCAGTAAAATCACCGCTGTATGTACCCGAATAATAATAGGTTTCGCCGTTTTCTACTCTACTTGAAAGTTTTTGCATAATACCTATGTCCGAGAACATCTTTTTACAAGGCAAACCCTCTCTGGCCAGCGCATTTCTAATACCGCTGAATGAAAAATCGTTTACGGTGTCTCCTACCTTAAATCTGTTAACACCTATTTCGCCAAGAGTTTTTGTCTCGATATCAAAAGGACAGTAAAAACGGTAATAATTGCCCTCGGTAATTCTCGCGGTCCACATAATATAAATGGTTTTTTCGTCCTTTTGCATTAAAATGGTATCGTAAACCATATCAATTATTTTATCGCTAACCTTATCACCTGTAGTCTGCAAATCGATAAAGGTTTTGTTATCAATATCATCCACGGGTGCATAAACCAAGCGTGCAGTTTGATTTTTCGGATCCTCAGAGGGCTCCTTTGTGTTAGCATAATAGGTCATATAAACATAGTTATCAATAACAATAAAGGTAGAAACGTGAGCCATTTTGTCCTCAGGCTTTTCAAAATCGGAAACCGTACGGTCGGCTATTTCCTTAGCAAAGGCGTCTCCCTTTTTTACTGCCTCATCACTTACCTCAGCAGTAATAGTTCTTGCTACATCTTCAATCGGTCTTCCCTCAGAAATAATTAATTCCTTATCGGTTGCCATATCCGCGCTGAAAATAGATTTAACACTATTTGACATAAAATTTCTCCTTTAAAATTTTAATTAATGATATTATTATTGAAATAAGCGAAATGCTTTCACTTATAACTCCAATCCATGAGCCTACGAAAATATCATAAATAAGAAAAGCTGTTGATACAGGGAAAGACATTATCTTTGTAAGCATTGGCCTTTTAAGCCAGAGTGCCACCGTTACAAATGCCGAACCCAAAACAGGCAAAAGATTTATGGGAGATGCAAAGGTCCGCAAACCTAAAGCCAGATTTGTTGCTATGAACAAAAAGGGCCAAAAAGGCAAATTTGCCCATTTTTTATCCTCGCGGTTTACAAAAACAAGCTCTCTGAAAATACCTACAAAATTAGGAATTGCACCTCCGTACGCGCCTAGGCACAAATAATGCACTACCCAACATACATCTGCAGTAAGCTTGCTTATAAGCAGTTTTTTGCGTGAGGATTGCTGATAAATTGAAAAGAGGGCTACCATAGCGCCTATTCCAAATATGTACGCAATTACAGTTTTCATATAAAAACCTTTCTTTACAATTAATTGCTATGATGCTATAATGACATTATAATAATTATAAACACACTTTTAAATAGCCTATATTGTATAAAAATAACACAATCTTGCAAGAGGGATAAAAATGCTTGATACTCGCTACGAAGAATACGGCACAATATCAAAAAACTTGCCCTGCGTTTTTCACAGTAATATTGAAAGAACAGGTCTTAAATACAGTGAACAGACCAATTGGCACGATAATCTTGAAATAGAGCTTTGCACTAAAGGGGAGGGCTTTATTCTTCTCGACGGTGAACGGCACAAATTCAAAAAGGGCGATATTGCAATAATAAATTCAAATGTAATTCACTATACAGGTACAGAAACCTCACTTAACTATGATTGCCTTATTATTGATACTAAATTTTCAAAATCAGCAGGCATTGACCCGATAGGGCTTTATTTTAAACCTTTGATTGCAAGTAACACCATAGAGGAGCAATTTGCTGAGATTACAAAAATTTATAATAATCCCGATATTTGTCATACCGCCAAATTACAGTCAGCAATTCTTAAAATCTTAATAGATTTAAGAGAAAGCCATACCGTTTTCGAAAGAGCGGTACAAAGCAACAGCAAATATTTTGAAACCGTTAAAGAAACTATACGTTTTATAAGAGAAAACTACAGCGCCAAAATAACGCTTGATATATTGGCAAAGAATGTTTATACCGATAAATACAACCTTTCTAAAAAATTTAAAGAAGTTACGGGTAGTACCATTGTTCAGTACATAAACAGCTACCGCTGTGAAAAGGCAAAAGAGCTTATCTGCGAGGGAAGCCCCATAAACGAAGCGGCGGTAAAATGCGGCTTTAACAATATGTCCTTTTTCACACGCACCTTTAAAACCTATACAGGAAAGCTACCCTCTAAATATGCAAAATAACGCGAATGTCTCTAAATGGGACATCCGCGTTATTTTTTTACCTTAAAATTTTATTTCCAAGCTCCAATAAATCTGCCTTTTCGGGTTTGCACTTATATAGCTTATTTTCTCTTACCCAGCGCCACTCAATTGGGAACCATTCAATTTTTTCAGGCGCATCTTCGCCCTTTAGCTCTGCAATACGGTCGGCAATCCAACGCTCCCAACGAGGTTTGTAAAAATCACCTATAAGCCCCGACCATTGACGGTTGGAATAATCTCTGAGCCCTCCCGTTTCGCACTGCTTATAAGAGCCCCAAGTGGTAATAAGTGACTTCGCATTAAGCTCATAGAGCATTTTTGTGAAATCATCGGCATTTTGGGCTAAAGCCTTTGCCTGCTCTACCCAACGGCCAAGCATATAATATTCGCTTTGCGAGGTGGTTTTCTCCATAAGGTCGGCAATATTCAAAAGTTCTTCCGATTTGCTTTGGAATTCAGCTAAATTCTTGCTTTCAAAAGCCTCTACCATCTGCGCGTGAATATCCTGCGCTCTGTTAGACAAAATCTGCTGGAAAATCGTAATTAAGTCGTATCTGTAGCCCTCACTCGCCTTTAAAAGCTCATAATCATTAAGTAAAAGCTTAGCTGCTCCTTCAAGCTCCGCTTTATCATAGCAAATTTTGATACTTCCCCAAGAGGATGCGGGACGGCTTTGCAAGGACGGTCTTGCATTCACAACCGATTCAGGCGCGCCTTGACCTATGCTGTTAAGCTCTGCCTTATAAACGGTTTCCAATAAAATGTCCCAAGCGGCTTCGGCAGACTTAATCTTTGCGCCGTAGCGTCTTTCGGCATAATCGCGAACCCAAGCATTTAAATCTATAACCGTCATTTTTTCTTCTGCGCTGTCTCTCCAAACAGATTCAAACAGAAAATCATAAAGCACAGGGTTATTAAAGCTGGCTTCGGGGGTAATACCTATACCCTTAATCCATTTACATTCATTAAAGGCTTCAGGTATCCAGTTTGCCAGATTATCAAGATGACCGTGAAGACCAAGTCTTCCGCCGAAGTTATTAAGCATACAAAATACCCAAGGTGTTGAGTCAAACTCTTTAGAATAGCCGTATTTTAGGCTCTCAGGCTCGCCTTTTTGGTAATTGCGTATTTTTTCGGCATATAAATCAAGAACCAAAGCGTGATTTTTACCGTCAGCTACATCGTTTAATCCCACTAAAAGCTCTGACTTCGGGTTCCCCTCCCAAGACTGAATAATCCAAACCGCATCCTTTTTATTTTCAAGCATTGCGGTTAATACATTTGAGGATACATCTCTCGGCGACATATCTGCAACCTTTCCTCCCTCGTGGAAAGGGTCGGTAGCAAAATAGATGCTGTAGTCACCGTAAACCTCGGCCTGAGCTTTATAGAATTTCTTAGCAAACTCCTTAAAATCGGGCGAGGTAGTTCTGAGCATTGTGGGGCGGTTAAAGCTACACCATGTCCCTTGCGGTATAATGTCAATATCGGGGCAATAATCCTCGATGTCATTAGGTACCATTCCGCTATAGCCCTGAAGTATAGGATACATACCAAGTCTACGCATTTTAAGGTGGTTTTTGCGGGCAAGCTCTGTTCTCTCACCAAACCAGCTATCGTGAACGGGACCGCCAAAGCCCGAAAGATTAGCCATATATGCCCAGGCATAATAAGCAGGACCTGCAATATATTTAAGTATTTCCTCGTGACTGTAGCCGATAGCCCCCAAAAATCTGCGCCAAACTTCCTCCTGGGCGGTGGTATCAAGCACAACATTAGCACCGTTAAGAGCCAACCAATCAAGCTCAGCCTCCCATTCCTTTTCACCCCAGAAAGCCATTGAATAGGAAAGCGTACAGTAATTGTATGCATATCTGACCTTAGCCTTAGTTTCCTTAAAAACAGTGTCATTTAAAGGAACAATGCTTTCGGGCATTTTTACCTGGTCGCCAACCTGACTGATATTTACCTTACAGAAATATTTAAGGTACTGATTAAGGCCTACCGCTAAGGAAACGCCGTTATTACCCTTTATATGTATCTTACCGTCAGTATAAGAAAGCTCAAAATAGTCATAGCCGTTACCCTTTGGGTTTTCGGCAAGTGTAAACCCGAACCAAGACTTATATCCACAACCGAGTCTTCTTTCAATAATACCGTAAACCTCTGCACAGGTATCTTCATCCGAAACTGCAACGTTATAGGCCGAATTTTTAAATTCGGGGATATCTATTTCGGGGCGGTGCTGTAGCTTAGTGCCCGAGGGCTTACCCTCAAACTCCACACGGTCAAACAACGCCTCTAATGATGAAGTGTTATATTCAACATAAACCCTTATTATTCTGGCTTCCCTGCCGCCCGCTGCATATTTATCGCCTTTTTCAAAATCGCAGGGTGCGGTGTCTCTCTTAGTTGTAAGAAGCTCAAAGTCTCTGCCGTTAAGGCTTGTATATACACTGTATTCGCTATAACCGTCGGGTGTAGTAAAAACCGAAACGGTATCAAGAAAATAGTTTTCCTTTAAATCGGTATCAAAATATTTAGGGTAATAGCCCTGAGTGTTATCATTTTTAGCCTCATAAATAGTTATCTCTGCTACATTCTTTTCAAACTCGGGAACAGTCACATAAATATGCGTTGCACCCACAGGGGCTTCGGCCTTAATTTCAACAGACCATCTGCCCTCTACCTTTTCACTGCCTAAAAATATAGGGTCGGTAGTAATACCGTTTATTACATATTCTACTGTCACCACTTCATCAGAATCAGTCCAATTATCCTTAAAGGTAATTAGCGCGCGCGTAACATTACGGTTACCGTCGAACTGAAAAATCGCAGTATCCCCATTCTGCGTTTTAATAAAATTTTTAATAGGTTTCATATTATCAGCTCTTTTCGAAAAGTTTTGCTTAAATCAGTATAGCATATTTGTGTTAATATTGCTACTGATTTTTAAAGGTTAATTTCATATAAAAAACCGACTCAGCCGAGTCGGTTTCTGTTTTAAAATTATGCTTTCGGGTTTTTAGGTTTCTTCGGGTGCTGTCGCCAGACCTGCCACATCAGAAACAGGCAGGGAAAATACTATACCCTGCGCCTTTTGTTGCATACCCATCCGTTTATAAAGGGCGTGGAGTACCTTATCGCGAATACCCTTTTCAACCACCATCATCAGTATCTCTTTCTCTGCGTGAATGGTAATTCCAAAAAAGGTTGCCTCGCTCTCTCTGGCTACACCGCGTCCGCTAATAATTGTACCGCCGCGCGCACCTTCCTCACGGGCTACGTGCATAGCATCCTCCGCATAGCCTGCGTTGACGATGGCAAAAATCACTTCATGATTATTTGTAGTCATAATTAATCCTCCCTGCCTTGCTTGTTGTTGCT
>CAZNTP010000023.1:0-18376 GCA_964575985.1 uncultured Ruminococcus sp.
CGCTTTACGGAAGAGCCACCGGTATTTATAAAATGACCGAAATGGGATTTTATGATGCGGTTAAATTCTTCCCGAATTATTCGGACAAGGATAAGGTATTGGCATATTCCATCCTGGGCGGTATTCCACATTATCTTCGCCAGTTTAGTTCAAAGCTTTCATTAGCGGAGAATATTAAGAGAAATATCCTAACTAAAGGCTCGGTTTTATATAGCGAGGTTGACTTTTTACTTCATCAAGAGCTTCGTGAAACCCCGATATATAACTCTATTATTGAGGCGGTAGCGCTTGGCAACACAAAGCTTAATGACATCAGCCAAAAATCTCTCGTAGAGGACACATCAAAAACAAGTGTATATCTAAAAAATCTTATCGAGCTTGGAATTGTTGAGCGTGAGTTTTCTGTTGATTCCAAAAGCAAGGAAAAAGCTAACTCTAACAGAGGCACTTATCGCCTGACCGATAATTTCTTTAGGTTTTGGTATGCATTTGGCTTTACGAATTTCTCTCAGCTTGAAGACGGCGATGTAGACGGTGTTTATGATTATGTTATCGCACCGGCGCTACACGAGTTTGCCTCCTTTACCTTTGAGGATGTGTGCAAAGAGTTTGTAAGAGAGAAGCAGAAGAAAAATGAACTGCCTTTCCGTTATTCAAAAATGGGTAGATGGACAGGAAAAACTACAGTGCGTGATAAGGATGCACCTAAGGGTGTCCGAGTTGCTGAAACCGAGATTGATATTCTTGGTATCGGAAAGGGCGGCAAGGAGTATTTGGTTGGTGAGTGCAAGTTCAAAAATACACCGTTTGATTATTCCGAGTATCTTGATACGGTTACCAAACTGACGCCGCTTAAAGATTCTGCAAAGTTCTATTATGCACTCTTCTCCGAATCAGGGTTTGATGATAAGGTTGTATCAGAGGCAGGTAATAATGACAATATTACACTCTATAATCTAAATCAAGTTGTAAATTACAAATAAAAACATAAAGAGGACATATTCTTAACGATTGCGTTCTCTGTCTTTTAGAATAATATTTTATCTCAAAATCAAGGAAACTATAATTTAATGTTAAAATCTATAAAACTATAGTTGTTTGGCAATGATAAGTCTATAAAACGACGTCTTTCACGTAGAAGTTATGTCAGTTTCGTTGTGAGTTGATTGTAAGAAAGGCGTTTTTTGATTGACTTAGAAAATTTTTAATGATATAATTTCAATGTAGAAGTTGTGTCGTTTATGACATAAGTGCGAGGTGGTAAAATGATAAAACGAGATTTTTATTTACTAAAGATAATTCGTAACATGTGGAACGGTGAAGTCAAAGTTATTACTGGAATTCGCCGTTGCGGTAAGTCGGTTTTGCTTTTTGAATTGTTTAATGATTATCTTCTAGAAAACGGAACAAAGGCAGAAAATATTATCAAGATTGAACTTGATCAAAGAAAATATTATAAATTTAGAAACCCAATTACGCTTTGCGAGTATGTAGAAAATATTGTTTCAACAAAAAATGATGAGAAGTTTTTCTTATTTATTGATGAAGTACAGTTCACCAAGAAGGTAATTGATAAAGAAAACGGCGATATAGAGGTTACTATATATGATATGCTTAACGAGTTGAAAGCATATAAAAACCTTGATGTTTATGTCACCGGAAGTAACTCAAAATCGCTTTCAAGCGATATTGCTACTGAATTTCGCGGGAGAGCCACACAAATTCATGTATATCCCTTGTGTTTCCAAGAATATTATTCTGCCGTTGGAGGCGACGAACAGAAAGCACTTGATCAATATATGTTATACGGTGGACTACCACGTATTATTGCGTTAACAGACGAGAAAGATAAGAAGAATTACCTCAGCGAGTTATATAAAGAATTATATATTAAGGATATTGTTGAACGCAATCGAGTGGAACGCGAAGATATTTTAAACGATATTTTAGATTATTTGGCATCACAGATTAGTTCCTTAACTAACCCCACAAATATTGCTAATGCCTTAGCTAGTATGCGTAATGAGAATGTTAATCCTACTATGGTATCTAATTATATTAATCATGCTATGGATTGTTTTCTCATTACAATGGCAAAGCGTTATGATATAAAAGGAAAAACCTATTTTAATTATCCGAATAAGTACTATTATTCAGACCTTGGCTTGCGTAATGCAAGATTAAATTATAGGCAGTATGATCCGGGTCATATTATGGAAAACATTATATATAATGAGCTTATCCGTCGCGGTTATTCTGTTGATGTTGGTGTGGTATACGATCGTACTGAAGGCAGTAATGTGCCAAAAGAAATAGATTTTATTGTTAATGACGGAGATCGTAAACTTTATATTCAATCTGCGTTTAAAATGGATACTGATGTCAAGATGGATTCTGAGTTAAAATCTTTAACACTTACTAAAGACTTTTTTAAGAAAATAGTTGTTAGAACTGATATCCCTCATAACTATTATGATGATAATGGTATTTTTCATTGTAATCTTATTGATTTTCTTCTTGAAAAAGTTGAATTGTTTTGATTTCATAGGATTATTACCTTATATTGTCAGTTGACTAAAAAACTCACAAAAAGTATAATATTATTAAGACATTAAGAGGATGGATAAAAGTTCATCCTCTATGTATATTATTTTTTCGCCATTCTATAACCATTCCAATGATTATAGGCGAAATCAGGAGATATTTAAGGGATAATAATGCTGTGAGGGTAAGCCGCTCTATAAAGGATACAGCTTATAGAGCAATGCAGGTTAAGGAGAGGCTTATGACCGAGCGTCAGGAGGAGCCGACTGTCAGCGAAATTGCAAAGGAGCTGGGTATTTCTACATCCGAGGTGGTGGTTGCTATGGAAAGCATTGTAAACCCAATGTCACTTTATGACCCTGTTTACTCTGACGGGGGCGATACTATTTATGTGCTTGACCAGTTAGGTGATAATAACGACGATAATAACTGGCTTCAGGAAATAGCTTTAAAGGAATCTATTAAGAATTTGAGCGACCGCGAAAAGCATATACTGACACTAAGGTTTATGCAGGGCAAAACTCAAATGGAGGTATCCCGCGAAATAGGTATCAGTCAGGCGCAGGTTTCCCGACTTGAAAAAGGGGCTCTGGATAAGATAAGGAACTAGCACTTGCTTTGAAGACACTTTTTTGATAAAATCAAATTGAAAAAACTGTTTTCGGTCGGTGATAAAATGCAGGATATTGATAAATATTTAAGAGAAATAACACCCGAAGAACGAGAGATTTTAGAGGGTAAGGGAAGTATTGACCGCAGTATTTATATGCGTGGCAAGGATAATACGGTGAATAGCAAAAAACTATTAGAGGCAGGCAAGCTTATTACTATGAGAAAGCACACCCGTTTTATCGGCTTTCCGCCTCATACCCACGACTATGTTGAGGTTGTGTATATGTATGACGGAACTACTACCCATATTGTTGACGGTAAAACCATTGCTTTAAATAAGGGCGAGCTGCTTTTTTTGGGGCAATCGGCAAAGCACGAAATTTTGCGTTCGGGTGAAAATGACATCGCGGTTAATTTTATAGTCCTGCCCGATTTTTTTGATGAAACGCTATCGGCTATGGGGGACGAGGAAACCCCGTTAAAACACTTTATTATCGACTGCCTTTGCGGTAACAATGAGGGTGCGAGTTATCTTCATTACAAGGTATCGGGAATTACCGAAATACAAAATCTTATAGAAAATTTGCTGATTACTGTTATGGGGGATGCGCCTAATAAGCGAAGGCTCAGCCAAATGACAATGGCGCTGATTTTTATGCAGCTTTTAAGCAATACGGAAAAGCTTATTACCGACACACGCGAGGATGCGGCAATTTTTAAGCTGCTTAATTATGTTGAAACAAACTATGTAAACGGCAGTCTTACCGAAGCCGCTAAAGAGCTGCACTATGATATAAGCTGGCTTTCGCGTGAGGTGGTTAAGAAAACAGGCAAAACCTACACAGAGCTAGTGCAGGAAAAACGTCTCTCGCAAGCGGCATTTCTGTTAAAGAAAACAAATATCAAAGTGTCGGACATTTCCTTGGCGGTGGGGTATGAAAATATAAGCTACTTTCACAGAATTTTCAGTAGCTTTTACGGTATGTCACCAAGAGCCTACCGAATAAACAGGTAATGCAAGAGAGGACACTTTTTCACAAAAATAAAGACCTACCATTTGTTTTGTACTTATGTTATACTGTGAAAGTATAGGTATGAAATAAAGGAGGTCTTTTTTTGCGTTACTGTTTAGCAATTGATATCGGCGCTTCAAGCGGCAGACATATTTTGGGCTACTTGGAGAACGGTATTTTAAAGGAAGAAGAGGTTTACCGCTTTGAAAACAACATACTAAACCAGAACGGAGCGCTCGTTTGGGATATTGAGCATTTAGTATGCGAGGTTAAGGCAGGAATTAAGGAATGTGCAAAGCTTGGGAAAATACCCGAAACGGTGGCAATTGACACTTGGGGTGTTGATTATGTTTTGCTCGACCAAGATAAAAAGGAAATGATGCCCGCCTTTTCCTACAGAGACAGCCGCACAAACGGCGTGCCTGAGGAAATCGACAAAATAATCACCCGCGATAAGCTTTATAAGAGAACGGGAATTCAGTCGATAAACTTTAATACAATTTATCAACTTTACTGCGATAAAAAGTCGGGTAAATTAGATAAAGCGGCTCATTTTTTAATGATTCCTGAATATCTGTCTTTTAAGCTTACAGGCATTATAAAAAATGAATATACAAACGCTACTACAGGCGCTATAGTGAATGCCCAAAGTCGTCAGCGTGATGACGAGTTATTAAGCCTTTTAGGTATAAGAACCGATATTTTTAAAGATTTATCACTTCCTACAGAGGTTGTGGGAACTTTGAGTGATGAGGTTAAGGCAGAAATAGGTTTTGATACCACCGTAATTTTCTGTCCCTCACACGATACGGCGTCGGCAGTAGCCGCCTGCCCTGTGGGTGATAACGGTGTCTATATTTCCTCTGGTACTTGGAGTCTTATCGGTACTGAAAACACCGTGCCTATTTTAACAAAAGAGGCTATGAACGGCGGATTTACAAACGAGGGAGGCATCAATTACCGCTACCGTTTCCTTGAAAATATAATGGGTATGTGGCTCTTCCAGAATATTAGAAGAAATCTAGATAAGAAGTATTCCTATGACCAGATGATGAATATGGCAATGGAAAGTGATTTTAAAGAGCTTATTGACCCCAATGCCAAGGAATTTGTAGCCCCCGAAAATATGATAGAGGCAATAAAAAATTATTTAGGAAAGCCCGACCTTGCTATCGGGGATGTGCTGAGCTCAGTTTATCATTCGCTTGCAAGCTCTTATAACGAGGCGGTTAAAACAATAGAAAGAGTAAGCGGCAAGCAGATTGATTTGATTAATATTATCGGTGGCGGCAGTAAGGATGCTTATCTTAATAAGCTTACTAAAGAATATACAGGTAAAAAGGTGCTTGCAGGTCCTACCGAGGCTACCGCAACAGGAAATCTTATAGCACAGCTTATGTTTGCCGACAAGAAATTCACCTTGGAAAAGGCACGCGAGGTTGTTAAAAAATCGTTTGAAATTACGGAGGTAGAGTAATGAGCAGATATTCAGAAGCTAAAGAAATGTACGCTAAAATAGGTATTGATACCGATAAGGCAATTAAAACCCTTAAAAACGTTCCCATAGCACTTCACTGCTGGCAGGGCGACGATGTAAGGGGCTTTGACCAAAAGGTTGATGCGCTTTCAGGCGGTATTCAGACTACAGGTAATTACCCCGGCAGAGCAACTACGCCCGAAGAACTAATGGCAGATATTGATGTTGTATTAAAGCTTTGTCCCGGTACTAAAAAGCTTAATCTTCACGCTTGCTATGCAATTTTCGATGATGAAAACGGCGGCTGGGTAGACCGAGACAAAATCGAACCCAAGCATTTTAAAAAGTGGGTAGATTTTTGTAAGGAGAGAGGTCTTGGCTGTGACTTTAACCCCACATTCTTCTCACACCCTAAGTGCGACCCCTTAACCCTTTCAAGTCCTAACGAAGAAACACGCAAATTCTGGATAGAACACGGCAAGGCATGTATCAGAATTTCGCAGTATTTGGCAGAGGAACTCGGTCAGGAGTGTGTTATGAACATCTGGACAGGGGATGGTTTTAAGGACATTCCTGCTGACAGAATGGGCCCCCGTGTTCGTTATAAAGAGTCCATTGATGAAATTCTTTCAGAACCATTTGATTTTAATAAGGTTAAACCCTGTGTTGAATCCAAGGTTTTCGGTATCGGTGTTGAGGCTTATACCGTAGGCAGTGCAGAGTTTTCACTTTCTTATGCTGCGGCTAACAGCGATAAATGTATTCCGCTTATGGATAACGGACACTATCATCCTACAGAGGTAGTATCGGATAAAATCCCCGCACTTCTTACGTTCTTCCCCGAAATTGCATTACATATAACAAGACCTATCCGTTGGGACAGCGACCATGTGGTATTGCTTGATGATGAAACAAAGGAAATCTGCAAAGAGATAGTACGTTGTGGTGGTCTTGACGGCAGAGTTAAAATAGCGCTCGATTATTTTGATGCATCTATAAACAGAATTTCTGCCTGGACAGTAGGCTTCAGAAACACCCAAAAGGCATTGCTTATGGCATTGCTTAGTCCTGATATGTCTGATTTGCAGAACGAAAATAATTGGACCGAGCTTATGGTTATGCAGGAAGAGCTTAAAACAATGCCTTTCGGCGATGTTTGGGCAGAGTACTGCAAGGAATGTGGCGCCGCGCTTGACGGCGAATGGTTTGACACCGTAAAACAATATGAAACGCAAGTTTTAGCAAAGAGAGGAAATTAAAAATGAAGGATATTTTAACTGCTCCTTTTGTAGAGGAAATGAAAAAGGTTACGGCTAATATGTACCGTCTTGGATGGGACGAGCGTAACGGCGGTAATGTAAGCTATATGTTAGAGGAGAAAGAGGTAGGGGAGTATCTCGACCTTAATAGTGTTATCAGAACAATTCCCACAGGCTTTGATGCAACCGAGCTTATAGGCAAAATATTTATTGTAACAGGTACAGGTAAATACTTTAAGAATATTGAGGGTGACCCCGAAACAAACCTTGGTATTATCCGTATAGCTAAGGACGGCACAACCGCTGAGCTTCTTTGGGGTTATAAGGACGGCGGCAGATTTACAAGCGAATTGCCCGCACACCTTATGAGCCATATGACAAGGCTTAAAAAAGACCCTAACCATAGGGTTGTTATGCATACCCACCCCACAAATACCCTTGCTATGACACACGTTCACGAGCTTGATGATAAAAAGTTCACCCACACTATCTGGGAAATGTGTACCGAATGTATTGTTGTTTTCCCCGACGGTATAGGAGTGCTTCCTTGGATGGTTTGCGGAAATAATGATATAGGTGTTGCTACCGCTAAAAAGATGGAGGAATACCGCCTTGTAGTATGGGGACTTCACGGTATTTATGGAGCCGGCAGAGATATGGACGAAACCTTTGGTCTAATTGAGACTGTTGAAAAAGCCGCCGAGCTTTATATGCTTATAGCTCACTTACCTCACATCAACACAATCCGCGATGATGAATTAAAGGCCGTAGCCGATGCTTTCGGACTAGACTACAGAAAAGATTTCCTTAATATTTAAAGAAAAAGGCTTACTTTATGGTGTGTTCATAAAGTAAGCCTTTTTAAGTAGAATTATTTGCATGTCATTTTTTCCTGTTTTACCTTGTGGTCGATTACGTGGCGGGAGGCAAGCTCTTTTCTTACGTCCTCAACGCTTATTCCCATTTCGACCATCATAACCGAAATGTGATAGGCAAGGTCGGCAATTTCGTAAATGGTTTCTGCCTTATCGTCTGCCTTGGCGGCGATTATAACCTCGGTCGATTCCTCGCCGATTTTTTTGAGAATTTTATCAATACCCTTTTCAAAAAGGTAGGTTGTGTATGAGCCCTCGGGCATCTGTGCTTTACGCTCCTCTAAAAGCTCATAGAGGCTATCCATAGAAAATTCGGCTCTCTCATCACTCTTGAAAATAGGGGCGGTAAAGCAGGATTCGGTGCCCAAGTGGCAGGCAGGTCCGTCCTTTTCTACAACCACAACCAAGGTGTCCTTATCGCAGTCAGCAGTAATTGAGACAATGTGCTGATAGTTGCCGCTGGTCTCACCCTTAAGCCACAGCTCGTTACGAGAGCGGCTGTAAAAGCAGGTAAGTCCCTTTTCCATAGAAATTTTAAGGCTTTCTTCATTCATATAAGCCAGGGTAAGCACCTTTTTAGTAAGGTTATCCACAACTATAGCAGGGATAAGACCGTTGCTGTCAAATTTAAGCTCGTTAATGTTTATCATTTTTATCACCTATAATCTTACTGTAATATCATTTTCTTTAAGTAACTTTTTAAGGTCGGAAATTTTAACCTCGCCAAAGTGGAAGATTGATGCCGCAAGACCTGCATCAATATCGGGAATTTCTTTAAACAGGGTTACAAAATCCTCAGCGCTTCCGGCTCCGCCTGATGCTATAACGGGTACATTAACCGCATCGCACACGGCCTTAAGCATTTCTAAATCAAAGCCCTTTTTGACTCCGTCGGTGTCTATAGAGTTTACAACAACCTCACCCGCACCGTTTGCAACACAGCGCTTAATCCAAGCGATAGCTTCCATTCCCGTATCCTCTCTGCCACCTTTTGCAAAAACACGGAACTCGCCGTCCACACACTTTATATCGGCAGAAATTACAACGCATTGGTTGCCGTACTTCTGTGCGGCTTCTTTTATTAAATCGGGATTTTTAATAGCACCCGAATTTACACTTACCTTATCGGCGCCGCATTTCAGCACGCGGTCAAAATCCTCAATAGTATTTATGCCGCCACCAACGGTAAGCGGAATAAAAATATTTTGAGCTACTTCTGTCAGAATATCTGTAAAAAGTTTTCTTCCGTCACTCGAAGCGGTGATGTCATAAAATACAAGCTCGTCAGCACCGCAGTCACTGTAGTATTTACCAAGAGCTACAGGGGAAGAGACGTCACTCAGATTATCAAAGTTTACACCCTTTACAACCCGCCCGTTTCTGACGTCAAGGCAGGGGATTATTCGTTTTGTAATCATTTCGCCGCCTCCAAAGCCTCTTTCAAATCAATAGCGCCTATATAATAAGCCTTGCCGATAATTGCACCGTATAAGTTGAACTTTCTTAAAGCCTTTATATCGTCTATAGTGGATACGCCGCCCGAGGCTGTAATATTGAGTTTGAATTTTTGAGATAATTCTTTATATAGCTCGCGGTTTGTGCCCTGCATTGCACCGTCCTTTGAAATGTCGGTGCAGATAAGGGTTTTAACGCCTAACTTCTGCATTTTCTCACAAAAGCTAAAACACGAATACTCTGATTTTTCGGTCCAGCCCTTAATGGCGACAAAGCCGTCCTTAATATCAACACCTACCGCTATTCTGTCACCGTATAGGGCGATAGCCTCCTTTAAAAAGGGCTCGTCATTTACGGCGGCTGTGCCTAGAATTACGCGGTCAATACCGTTATCCAAATACTTTTTTACCGTGTCTATTGAGCGAATACCGCCGCCGATTTCGGTAAAAAGTGAGGTTTCATTTGCTATTTGCTTTACTATGCTAAGGTTGGGGGTTGTACCGTCCTTAGCGCCCTCTAAATCTACAATATGTATAAACTTGGCGCCCAAGTCTTCAAAATCGCGGGCTATTTCTATCGGGTTTTCACTGTAAATGGTCATTTCACTGTAATCGCCTTTATAAAGGCGCACAGCCTTGCCGTCGTATAAATCTATTGCAGGGAAAAGCTTCATTTATTTACTCCATTTCGCAAAATGCTTTCAAAATATTTAGTCCCACATTACCGCTTTTTTCGGGGTGGAACTGGCAACCGTAAACATTGCCGCTTGCTACTGCGGCGGTAAGCTCCTTGCCGTACTCCGCAGTGGCTAAAAGTGAATCTTCACACCCTACGGCATAATAGGAATGAACAAAATATACGCAGTCGCCGTTGTTTATGTATTTAAATAACGGATTTTCCTTTTTGAAAATCAGTCCATTCCAGCCAATGTGTGGGATTTTTAAATTTTCGGGTAAGCGGTTTTCCATAGAAACCACTTCGCCCCCTATAAGACCTAACCCCTCATACTCGCCGTATTCATAGCTTTTCTGGAAAAGCATCTGCATACCAAGGCAAATGCCCATTATAGCCTTGCCGCTTTTTGCCTCCTCAATTATTACCTTATCAAGACCTGTAGAGCGAAGCTTTTTTATAGCATCACCAAAAGCGCCAACGCCGGGAAGAATTAGCTTATCTGCTTTTTTAATGGTGTCGGCATCTCCCGTAACTACCGTTTCTACTCCTATCGCTTTAAAGGAAGAAGAAAGTGAGAATAGGTTGCCTACACCGTAATCAATTATGGCTATCATTAAAGAACTCCTTTAGTAGAGGGGATTTCATCCTTAAATTCGGGGTCAATAGCTACCGCCGCTTTAAGCGAGCGTGCTACAGATTTAAAGGCGCCCTCAATAATATGGTGTGAGTTACTGCCGCTTATCTGATTAATGTGCAGTGTAATATTAGCATGGCGAACAAGGCTTATAAAAAATTCCTCTGTAAGCTCGGTATCAAAGTCGCCAACCCTTTGTGACGGAATTTTAAGCCCGTAGGCTAAATGGCTTCTGCCCGAAATATCAACAGCAGAAAGGATAAGGGTTTCGTCCATAGGAAGCAGAAAGCTTCCGTAACGGGTGATACCCTTCATATCAGAAAGTGCTGTTTTAAGTGCGTCACCTAATACAATGCCAATATCCTCAACCGTGTGGTGATAGTCAACATAGGTGTCACCATTGCAATAGACCTCAAGGTCAAAGCGTGCGTGGCGGGCAAGCAGGGTTAGCATGTGGTCAAGAAAACCGCAACCCGAGTTAATCCTCGATACACCCGTACCGTCAATATTAAGCTTTAATTTAATATCGGTTTCGTTGGTTTTGCGGTTTATTTCTGCTGTTCTCATTCTTTTAACTCCTTTGTCGTTAGCTATAGGCAATGTATTTCGGACACTCGTCGGGTGAGCCTACCTGAATGACCAATAGTTCGTCTTCATAAAAAACGGAAAGCTCTTCATATTTACCGTCTAGTTCAAAAAATATCATATTTTCATAGTCATTACCAAGGTATCTTTGGTTAGCTACAATGGCTTTTTTGCCTTCAATCAGCTCCGCTAGGTCAATATTGTTATTGTTTTCGGTAATGACGGCGTTTTTAAGCCAATTTTCAATATATTCTTCCTCTAAAATAAACTGGGTTTCTCTTGCGTCGCCCTTAATATAGTCAAGCTCAATTATATGGAAAAACAAGAATTTTTTAAAATCAAAATCCTTTATAGAAATATCTCGCTTTTCGTTATAAAAATACAGTTCGTTATAGGACGGATTTTCTTCAAATTCGCTTATATCATCGCTGTATTGGCATATAACAAGCTTACCGTCTTTTTCAAATTCAATATTGGGGTAAATAAGTAAACATAAGCAAATTATAGCTAAAACTGTGGCGGCAACCATCAAAAACCTTTTAGTAAAAAATTTATCCATTTAATATTTCACGAACCTTTGAAATAAAAATTTCCATTTCCTCGCGGCTTCCGATTGTAATGCGGTTAAAATTGCTGATACGCTTCTTTTCAAAATGGCGGATTAAAACACCCTTGTCCTTTAATTTTTCATAAAGCTCTTTGCCGTTTATTTTGTCACTTTCCGCAAAAACAAAATTAGCTTTTGAGGGAAGCACCTCAAAGCCCAAGGCTTCAAGCTCCTTTACTGTGTAATTGCGGGTTTCGATAATTTTCTTGCAGTTATCCATATAATAGGCGTTGTCCTTTATAGCGGCAACACCTGCTACCTGTGTCAAGCGGTTTATGTTATAAGGGTTGGTAGAATACTTAATCTTTTCAAGGTCTGCAATAATTTCTGTGCTTGCTACCGCAAAGCCAAGCCTTGCTCCTGCCATACTGCGAGATTTTGAAAATGTACCAACACAAAGAAGATTATCGTATTTTCGGGTTAACTCTACACAAGAGCTTCCGCCAAAATCCACATAAGCCTCGTCTATAAGAACTATGCTATCAGGATTAGAAGTAATAATTTTTTCGATTTCGCTGAGAGACAATTCTATTCCCGTGGGCGCATTGGGGTTTGCAATTACCACTAACCTATTTTGACCGCAAAAGGCCTCTGTGTCAATAGTAAAATCATCTTTTAGGGGTATAATTTCGGTTTTTATGCCGTAAAGCTCGGCAAAAACACTGTAAAAGCCGTAGGTTATGTCGGGAAAAGCGGCGCCGTTCTCTCCGTAAGCCATAAAAGCAAAATTTAAAATATCGTCCGAACCGTTGGAAAGAAAGATGTTTTTGTCCTCTACGCCTAAAAGCTCGGCTAAAGCATTGCGTAGCTTTTTACATTCTGGGTCGCAGTAAAGTCTTAAATCCTTAATTTCACCCTCGTTTATCGCCTTTATAACGCTTTCGGACGGTGGATAGGGCGACTCGTTGGTGTTAAGCTTTATATATTTTTTATCCTGCGGCTGTTCGCCTGGAGTGTAGCTTTCAAGCTTGGCTAATCGGTCATTTAAAAATCTGCTCATTATTTTGCCTCGTCTGTAAATCTTACTGTTGCGCTTCTTGCGTGGGCGGAAAGTCCCTCTTTCTCAGCAAAGAAAGCAACGTCCTCTGCAACGCGGCTTAGCGCTTCCTTTGTATAATAGGTATACTGTGATTTTTTAACAAAATCGTCCACCGACAAGGGACTTGAAAATCTTGCAGTTCCCGAGGTGGGCAGTGTGTGGTTAGGGCCTGCATAATAGTCGCCCAAGGCTTCGGGGCAGTAGCGTCCCATAAAAATACTGCCTGCATTTTTAATTTTATCAAGATAATCAAAAGGATTATCGACACAAAGCTCTAAATGCTCGGGTGCTATCTCATTTGAAACAGCAATAACGTCGGTAATATCGTCTGCAACAATTATTTTGCCGTTAGCTTCAATAGAGGTGCGCGCAATTTCTTCGCGGGGAAGCTCTTTAAGCTGTCTCTCGATTTCCTCGCTTACCTTATTTGCCAGCTCTAAACTGTCGGTAACAAGCACCGCGCTTGCCATTTTATCATGCTCTGCTTGGGATAAAAGGTCTGCGGCTACAAAGCGGGGGTCGCTTTTAGAGTCGGCTATTACTAAAATCTCACTGGGGCCTGCTATCATATCAATAGAAACCAGTCCAAATACCTGACGCTTAGCCTCGGCTACAAAAGCATTACCGGGGCCTACAATTTTATCAACCTTAGGTACGGTTTCGGTGCCGTAGCTAAGGGCTGCTATAGCCTGTGCGCCGCCGATTTTGAAAATGCGGTCAACACCTGCAATTTTAGCGGCGGCTAAGATAACGGGGTTAACCTTTCCGTCAGCACTGGGGGGAGTTGTAATGCAGATTTCCTCACAGCCTGCAATTTTAGCAGGAATACTGTCCATAAGCACGGTAGAGGGGTATGCCGCTGTGCCGCCAGGTACATAAAGACCTACCTTTTCAATAGGTGTTACCTTTTGTCCTGTTACAATACCGTCCTGCTCGTTTATAATAAAGCTGTTACGAACCTGTCTCTTGTGGAATTCGCGGATATTTTCGGCGGCCTTTTTAAGTATTTGGGTAAAGCGCGGCTCAACAGCATTAAAGGCTTCCTCAATTTCCTCGGCGGTTACCTCTAAGGAAGAAAGCGTTGCTTTATCAAATTTTTCGCAGTATTCGAAAAGCGCTTTGTCGCCGTTCTGCTTTACATTTTCAATAATATCGGTCACAATATCTGCCACATCAAATGAGGTTTTGCCTCTCGCAAATATCTCATCGGCAGAAACCTCGCCGTATTTCATAATTTTAATCATTCTTTTGCACCTCTGCTAAAAGTCCTTTTTTAATCGCTTCAATTCTCTCGGTCTTAAATCCAAAAGAAGCCTTGTTTGAAATCAGTCTTGCGCTTATGGGAACAATCGTCTCAAAAGGGGCAAGGTCGTTTTCAAGCAGTGTTTTGCCTGTTTCTACTATATCCACAATAACATCGGATAAATCGAGTATGGGCGCTATCTCTATAGAGCCGTTAAGATGGATTATATCAATGTCGCGGCATTTTTCGGTATAATATTTCTTGGCTATGTTGGAAAATTTGGTGGCGACACGAAGTGTCTTTGAGGTGTCGTCGCAAAAATCCTTTTTAGCCGCTACTGCCATACGGCATTTGCCTACACCTAGGTCTAAAAGCTCGTAAACATCGGGGGTGTATTCAAGTAAAATGTCCTTGCCTGCAACACCTATATCGGCGGCACCGCGTTCAACGTAAATAGAAACATCCGAGGGCTTAACCCAGAAAAATCTGAGCCCTTTTTCTTTATTTTCAAAAATCAGCTTGCGATTGGTTTCTTTAATAGAGGGGCAGTCAAAGCCTGCCGCCTCAAACATTGCGTAAACCTTTTCACCAAGTCTGCCCTTTGGCAGAGCAATGTTTATTACACTGTCACTTTCACTGCTTTTTGAGATTTCTTCAAGCCTTTCGAGTGTGTCAAGATATACAGCAAAGCCTAAGGCACCCGAGCTTCTGCCCATTCGGCGCATCAGCTTATCGTACTGACCGCCCGATAGCACGCGGGAAGCAATACCGTTCATAAATCCCTTAAATACAATACCGCTGTAATAGCCCTCTTCACTGATTATTGAAAAATCTATTACGGTATTCTTTTCATAACCAGCGTTTACAAGCTCGCCGCAAATATGCTTTAGCTCATCTACACAAGCCTTGGCGCTGTCACTCTTAGCAATTTTTTCAAGAGCTTTAAGGCTGTCTGGGGGTGTTTTATAGCTTTTTACAAGGCACTTAAGGGCTTCAAATTGTTCGCCGCTTAATATTGCTTTAAGCTCGCCGGCGTTCTTTTCGGAAATAGCTTTAATTGCTTTGTATTTGATAGTACTGTCAATGCCGTAATCCTCAAACAAAGCATTTATAAGTCCTATATGTGAAAGCTTAAGTAAGAATTTATCAGAAATCAGTGCAAGGCTTTCGGCCGCAAGGCGAGTTACCTCGGCAACCTCCAGAGAAGTAATGTCACCGATACATTCAAGACCTGTTTGCAGAATTTCCTTATAGGTGTGGGTGTTTTCGGAAATACGGTAAACATTTTCGTCATAATAAAATTTTTCACAGCCGTTAGGTATATCTGTGGAATTTTTAATTATTGAGAGCGTAACGTCGGGCTTTAGCGCTAAAAGTCGGCCGTCCACATCATTAAAGGTAATAACCCCGTCAGATACTAAAAAGTCCTTATTCTTTGAGTAGAGGTCATATTCCTCAAACTTGCTCATTTTAAATTGGCGGTAGCCGCTGTCACGGTAGAGGCGGCGTAAACTTAAAATAGCTTTTTCGTCATATTTTAAAATACTTTCGTCAAACATTATTTGTCACCAAGCCTTTCGATAGCGGTTTTGTAGCCGCCCTCACCGTAGTTAAGGCACTTGCTTACTCTGCATATTGTTGCAGTGCTGGCGCCCGTTGTCTTGTTGATATCAATATAGCTTTTGCCCTCGCTCAAAAGACAGGCAACCTCAAGCCTTTGAGCCAATGCTTCAAGCTCCTGAATTGTGCAGATATCGTCAAAAAATACTTCACATTCCTTTTCGGTTTTCAGAGAAAGTATGGCTTTAAAAAGCTTTTCGGTAGCGGTTTTATCCTTTTTTTGCATAGCTTATAATTCTCCTATGATTTAATACTTTGCCATTCTAACACATCACCGTGCTAAAGTCAATAGGCAATTACGGTTTTATTTAAAAATTGAGATAATAAAAAAGTTGAGAAAAAATTAATAATGTGATAAACTGAGTGTAGGTATAAAAATTAAGGAGATATCCTATGAAAAGAGTTTTGGCTTTTACCGTTTTAACGGTTGTTATAATTTTTTTAACGGCTTGTAATAATGTAAATAAACCTACCTATAATGGAAATGCAAATAATAGCTTTTTGCAGTCTGATGCACCTGATTCCAGTATGATATATAATGAGCAAATGCAAAACAGCAGTTCGGTCGACAGTACCGTTCAGTCTGATACAGTGACTTCAAGCACCGAGAGTAAGGAAGAAGCACAAAGTGGTAGCTTGGTTAATGAAAACACTTCATCAGATAGTGAAAATGTATCTAGTATACCCGCTGATCATATTCATCAATTCAAAGCCGCTACCTGTACCGAGCCTAAAACCTGTTCTGAGTGCGGCACTACAGAGGGTGAGCCTCTGGGACATAAATGGATGGCGGCCACCTGTAAGTATCCTAAGACCTGTTTGGTTTGCAAGGCAACGGATAATAAGCTTGGAAAGCATATCTACATCAATGGCAGATGTAGCGTTTGCGATGAGACGGATCCTAATATGGTGTATGTTCCGTTAAACAGTGCCAACTGGGTGGCTAATATGATTGATGAGGATATACTACATCAGATTGTAATCAGTTCTGCTTCTGAAACCGATTATTATATCAGTTATTATAAATACGAGGTTGCAAGTGACACCGCAACGGTTGATGACGAATTGACCTACATATATAACGGTGTCAAGTATTTAAAAACCGATTCAGCCGATAAAATTGCAATCAATGTTGAAGAGATTCGTGAGACAATTTATATTACCGATGCCAACGAAAACAGACTTGTTTTAACAAGATTTTCGGAGGATGTTTTAAAAATAACCGAAACGGGCAAAAAATGCTTTGGCTATGAAAAGCTTTTGCGAGAGGGAATAGATTTCAAAGCTGAAATTACAGAATAAAGTATCAGAGGAAATATATGGCCAAAATTATTAAAATAAATGATATAAATGTTCCTGAGCTTGAAATTTATACATCCCTTACAGATGCAAAGCTAAAAAGGGAAGAGGGCTTGTTTATTGCCGAAAGTGTTAAGGTTATAGAGGTCGCTTTGAATAAGGGACTTATACCTGTAAGCTTTCTTATGGAGGAACGGCAGATAGAGGGCATAGGCAAGGGAATAATTACCAGGTGTCCCGATACACCCGTTTATACGGCTTCAAGGCAGGCGTTAAGCTCAATCACAGGCTTCGAGCTTACCCGCGGCTTGCTTTGCGCTATGAAGCGCCCCGAAAGCCTCTCGCTTGAAACGGTGCTAAAGGATGCAAAACGCATTGCCGTTCTCGAAAGACTAAGTGACTCGGTAAATGTCGGCGCTATTTTTCGTAGCGCGGCGGCGCTGGGGTTAGATGCAGTTCTGCTTTTTCATAACTGCAGTGAGCCTTTAGCACGCAGAACAGTAAGGGTTAGTATGGGTAGTGTGTTTTTAGTGCCATGGGCTTTTTTTGATAAACAAACCTTTTCCGAGCCTGAAAATGCGGTGGAGTACCTTAAAACAAAGGGATTTTATACTGCCGCATTGGCACTTGAAAATGATAGTATAGGTATTGATAACCCCATTTTAAAATCACAGGAAAAGCTGGCGCTTTTCTTAGGTGCTGAGGGTGATGGGCTAAGCAAAGCCACAATCAAGGCGTGTGACAGTACAGTAAAAATACCTATGCACCACGGGGTAGATTCCCTTAATGTTGCCGCCGCCGCGGCGGTGAGCTTTTGGGAACTTAGGAAAAATTAAAAAAGTTTATTATTGCGTATATTGTCGATATATGCTATAATAGCAGACGGAATAAGGTAAACCTACAACGGTAGGCGGTTTGAATATGCCCTCGGAAACGGGGGTGATGCCCTATGTACATAACTAATCAGGACTTGTTTCAGTTTAGTATTGTTATAATTTCGGTTATAACACTTGTAATAACGGTCATAAAAAAGAAATAATCGCCCCGTCCTGAGAAAACGAGCGATTATTCTTTAATCATTCATTCGAGGGCAAACCGTCTATACGATTTACCTTATTTCACTTACATTATACCATACCTTTTAAATTTGTCAAGCACTCTTAATTGCAAGGGTGCTTTTTATTTGTCTTCACCGTAAAAAATACTTTCAAAACTTGTATTTAATATTTCTTTTATTAAAACAATTTCATCGGGATACAAATGTCTTTGTCCTACTTCTATTTTAGCTACCGCACTTCTCGTTATATCGCAACCATTGAGTTGCAATTTGGCTGCAAGTGTTTCTTGTGTCATATTTTGTTTTTCTCTAATGCTTTGGGAGACAAGGGGACGGTTCGAAACCACTGAAAAAGTCAAGCAAAAATAGTAAAAATATGGTA
>CAZNTP010000024.1:0-18238 GCA_964575985.1 uncultured Ruminococcus sp.
GTAAAAGGCGACGAGCGAAACCGTAATGGGTTCGACTCTCGTCAGCCTAAGCAGAAGAGGAGTATTCGAACCCGATTTTTACGGGACGATTTTCATATCTGCTGTGTTAAAATACTCGCAAATCTTAAATCATGGAATGGTATACAAACCTAATAGATGCAATCTGATGTTAGCTAAATCGTTTAAGGAAATCTTATTATCCTTATTAGTGTCAGCACCCTTGGCGTTATTATCTTTTAAAACAAATTTCCCCAAAAGATGTAGCCGCACATTAGCCAAATCAGATAGTGTAATCTTTCCGTCACCGTTTGTGTCACCCGATTTAATAACCGGTTCAGGCGCGGGTGTAGAAGAAACACTTGAAGATGGTGGGGTTGTGGTTGAATTAGAAGCAAGAGTATCATCATTAATTGTAAGAACACAATCAACGGTTGATTCAACATTCAAAACATAATTAGTTATATATCCTGTCTGTGCCTTAACCTTGAGCTGAATTATATTCAAGCCCACCTTAATTGGATAGGTTTTCTCACCTACGTATGTAGCGTCACGCACTGCGCTTAATGTTACAACCGTATTACCCTGCACATTAATATCATAATTATACTTATACATTGAGAATGACGGTGTTAAGCCTATGGCAGATATATTAGAAAAATAATAGTTGTTTTTGCTCGTATTTGAAACAGGCTTTGGTGAAACTGATTCGGGCATATTGGTATATATCGGTATTCTGAATGTTAAGGGTAAATCAGTGTTATTAATATATGATTTTGAGAGTAGTTTTCCCTTTGAAACAGCATCATGAACTGCTTGAGCATATTGGTGATATATTTTATCAGGATTGTGAACATTAAAATCTTGGTAATAATAGGTATCCTGCCCTTTTGAAATATAGTTATTAGAAAGAAACTTTGCACCACCGATAATAGCCGCAGAACGTGTAAACCACTCTTCACTTTTGGCTCTTTCTAATCCGTTTTTTAAGGTTTGTGCAGCATCTGCACCCGAAGCACCGATATTAAAGAAATTATAACAGTTCTCATACCCCACAACCGTGCCCGAAATCATATTTGTAACGGAAGTGCCTATTTCCTGAAGAATTTTAGATGCCAAAATATAAGGGCTTACTCCCGACTGCTTTGCGGCTTCCATAATTACTTTGGCGTATGAACCGCCATAAGTCTCATCATTAGGGTCGGTATAATTAGTAGCCATAAAAGTGCCGGCAATTATAGCGTTGACACCGGCCTCGTTATGAAAATTCGCATCATAGCCTTGTTGTAGAAATTGATAAATTTCAGTTGTATTTAAAAAGTTACGCGGATCCATATAATAGGCGACTATTTCTCTCGAAGCACCCGTCCAACCGCCATTTGTAGTTATCCATTCGTTTTTGTTCCAATCATAACTACCTTGACCCATTGAACGCCAGGAAACAGGCTGAGAACTAAAGCTAACCTGTTTGCGCATATCAGTATTTTCTAAAGCAACTGCTTGTGCAAAAGTAATTGTTACGGGGTCAGGTATGAATTCCCAATTTCTATATACTGCTTTTAATTGACGCAAGGCCTCGCGATAGCTCTCAGGAAATGCTTTCAGCTTTTCTTCAAAAGTAGCGTCAGGATTATATGTAACAATTCTGATATATTCAGCATTTCGAATATATCCTGTTATCTGTTCGGTACCGTTATGGTAGGTTATCTGATACCAGGTATATTCCCCCTCAGGAACTGAACTTAGAACAGTTGCATTTCTATACTCAATTTCCTCAATAATAGAATGTTCTAACGAAGGTCCTGTTCGCACCCGTACATTTTTACCTTCAATATATGCGGTAGTAATGGGAGCGGCAGATGTGGAAAACTTGCTATTTTCAAAAACAGAAACAAAAATTAAAAGAAAGACAAGTGTTAATGAAAAAAACTTTTTAAGTCCGCGCATTAATATTTCCTTTCATAAAACATAATACAAAATGATTATACAATTTTTAATATTTTATGTCAACTCAAAATTCTACCAAATACGACATAATTAGAAAAATACAAATTTAAGAACAAACTTGTTAAAAAAATATTCATAAACAGAGGTGATTTTTTGTTACAATATATTTTTAAAACAGTGGAAATGTATCTAAAACAGATGCAAACGGTTTTACCGATAATGCCGCTGTTATACAACCAAAATTTAACGGCTGACTCAAAATCGAGAGTTAGCCGTTTTACATAATATTTAAAAGATTATAAGCCCTTTGCTACCTTAACAATATCACCAACACTGTCAAGAACAATTGTAGGGCGGTAACCGTAGGTATTTAAGGTTTCTCTTGTAGATACACCCGAAAGCACTAATACGGTGGACATACCGCTTTCAAGACCTGAAATAATGTCGGTATCCATTCTGTCACCTACCATTACAGCCTCGGCAGAATGGCAATGCAAAAGCTTTAGACCCGTACGCATCATAAGTGGATTGGGTTTACCGCAGAAATATGCCTTTTTACCCGTAGCCATTTCAATAGGTGCAACCAATGCGCCGCAAGCAGGGGCAATTCCGTTTTCAATAGGACCTGAAACGTCAGAATTAGCGCCCACGAGCTTTGCGCCCTTTAAAACAAGGTTTGTAGCCTTGGTTAAGGATTCCAAAGAATATGATTTACCCTCACCTATTACTACATAGTCGGGGTTATAATCGTTCATTGTAATTCCTGCATCGTAAAGCGCGTTGAAAAGTCCTGCCTCTCCTATTGCATAAACTGAGCAACCGGGGGCTTGCTCCTTTAAAAATGAAGCGGTAGCCAATGCACTTGTATAGAAATGCTTTTCAGGCACATCAAGTCCCATACGTGCCAATTTCTGCTGTAATTCACGGGGTGTGAAACCGCTGTTGTTGGTAAGGAATAGATATTCCTTTTTTTCTTTTTTCAACCAATCGATAAATTCGGGAACACCCGGCAAAATTTTATTACCGTGGTAGATAACACCGTCCATATCGCAGATAAAACCTTTTTTACTGTTAAAATCCATAGTCATAATTCCTTTGTTATTTAATTTTTCTCGCTTCTAAATAAAAGCGTTTATCATCAGCGCATCCCATTGAGAAGGTTTTTCTAGGTAGTGAGCCGTCTGCCGATACCGCTTTAAACAGGTCGGATTTGCTCATACCCTCAAAAATAAAGCCCAATGTATTCTCGTTTTCACAAAGTTCCTTTGTAGCATCAATTCCGTGAATGTAATCAAGCTTAATATCGCCTTTATCTTTCAGATATTCGTCAAGGAATGTTTGCAGTGTTGCAATCGGCAAAGCACCTTTTGGCTTTACATTAACGGTTTTGCATTTGTCACCGAAATGACAAATAAATTCTTGCGCGGCTTCGCCCTTATATTCACCGCCGCAGTAACTTACAAAATCGCTAATAACAGCTTCGGGATTTACACCGAATAAAACGCGGTAAATCGGCTCGAATTCAAGCGAAGAATCGTGAATATTAACAATTTCAACCAATGCATATCTAGGACCTACGCCTTGTTTATAACATTCTTTTGCAGAGGCTAAGGAATGATTACCGTCACCCACTGCAAACAAAAGACCGTCCTCACTATTTTGCTCAAGCTCGCATAAAGCGGTTTGTAAATTCTCTATGGCGTTACTGTCAAGCGCATAGCCTTTAATACTTCCTGCGTTCTGCATCAAGGTAAAATCATAAACCTTTTTAAAATTATCGACTTTTTCTGCAATAGGTTTGATGACAGTATCCTTTTCATCATCAATCAGTAGCATTACGTGAGGTATCTCTAACGGCGCATCCTTACGAATATTTACTCGGGGCGGTATTCTCTCAATTACAGTGGCCTCAGTAGCTCTGATGGCAGTATTTGCACCTTTTATGTAGCTATAATCCTCTAAATCAATAAGGCCTACAATTCCCAGACGTTTTTTGCCGTCTTTTAAGGTTCTTTCACAAAAAATAACTGTATTCTCAAATATATCAAAAGTGCCGTTATTCAGATATTCGGACATGGTAGCATTAATTTTTTTAATTTTCTCGCTATCGTCATCACTAAGATATGCTTCGGGTAAAATTATATTGTATGCCGAGGGCTTATCCCCTGCTATTCTTTCTACCTCTGCCCAATATTCAGGCTTTGAGGTATATTGGTCGCAGGCTATTACCGACCATTCGGTAAAATTGGCTTTAGGTAATAAAATATCGGCTTCATATAGAAATTTTTTCTTCAATTATAATGACCTCCAAACTCTTAAAAACGGCTACTCGACCCGAGTAGCCGTTTTATTATTTATAATATGAAAATTCGATTTTGGTAATTAAATCGTCAATCGGATTTACATAAACTGTAATACCGTTGCGTCTGTCCTTCTTAGAAATAAAATAATCAAGATAATAATTATTATCAGATACTGCATAAAAATGTGAGGGTGTTCCAAGTGTTTCAATAACATCGGTAACAGCCATTGAATTTGTTATACCGTTAATGTTAAAGCTATTGTAATTTTGAGGGTCGGTATAATAATCGTTAACAATACTGAACTTTACAACATTACACTCAGAAAGAGTCTTAGAAGATCTCGACGAATTAAAAATCTGTGCAGATAATTTTTTACCGTTTGCATTGGTAAGAAGAATATCAACACTTTCATATGAGAAAACAAGTGAATTAGCATTATAGGTATTACCTTCTGCCAAAATCCAACCGTTTTCCCCTAAATCTTCAAGCTTAGTAGGAACCTCCAACATTTCGCCGTTGTACTTAGCTTCGATTTCAAACTTTTTACCTAAATATATATCAGCATAGTTTTCTTCATCAAAAAGACTAATATCAAAATAATTAGACATAACTCTATCCAAAGACATAATGGCCGTATCGGCATTATTGTGGTTAGATACAGTGTCTGCAATATTTTCGGTCTTAGCATTCTGAGATGCTTCGCCGTAATCCTCATCAACAGGATCGCAAGCAATTACCGTAAATGAAAGCAAAACCGAAAAAACAAAGCACAAAAGCCTTTTTAAATTCATAAAAACTGTCACTTCCCTTCAATATTATTTTATTATTTAAAGCAAAAAAAGTCAACATTCAATTGTGAATATATTAAAATATTTTTGATATAAAACTTTTTAATTCATTTTCAACTAATTCTTTATTAATAAGATAGCTTAAACCGTGGTCTGCAGATTCTACCAAAACAAGTTTTCTGCCTTTTGGATTTGCAGAATATGCCTCCTTTGACATTTCGCACGGTACAAAGCCGTCATCTTTACCGTGAATAAAAATTATCGGCATATCGCTTTTTTTAAGTACTTCAGCAGTATCCGAGCCGTGAATTGAGAATTGTCCAAAAAGCCTGCAATACAGATTCAAAAACGGTAAGAAAGGTGCGGCATTAATTTTCATAGATTTTTTTGCAACACGCTTAATAATCGCAATTGGCGAAGTAAATCCGCAATCGGCAACAACCGCTTTTACACTTTTGGGTAATGAAAGACCGCAAGCCAGTAGTACAGTAGTAGCACCCATTGACATACCGCCAAGCAGAATTTTTTCCGTTCCGTAATGTGAAGCTACAAATTCGGTCCAAGTTATTACATCATATTTTTCTTTTACCCCAAAGGTTATAAGTCTGCCCTCGCTTCTGCCGTGGCTTCTTTGGTCGCAAAGCAAAATATTAAATCCGAATCGGGTATACATTTCAATAGCGCAGGAAAAATCCCTCGCTGCAGAAGAACGGTAGCCGTGAAACAGAATAACAGTTTTATCCGACTTGTTATCAAAATAACGCGCGGCGAGAGTCAAACCGTCAAAGCTTACCGTATATACCCATTCGTGTGGCTTTTGAGCAATATATTCGAGCCCGCCGGCAATAATTTCCTTATACTTTTCAAGTGGTTTGTTGATACTGTCGTTTAAATCGTCTGGATTGCCAACATTTAGCTTTACAAAAGCCACCGAAAAAAAGTAATACAAAACTGCCGCCGCTACAATAAGTAAAAATAAAATAACAAAAATCCAAATCACAAAATCACCCAATTATATATTACCGCAGAAAAAGAAAAAATATCCATAATTTTAAAAATTCTAAAGGGCGGATAAAATCCGCCCAAAATTTAGTTCAAAATAAACTTATTAAATACTTTTTTACCTTTTTTAAGAATAACATCCTTTGCAAAGTCTTCGGCAGTTAATGAGAAGTTAGGGTCGGTAACCTTGCTGTCATTAATGCTGACACCACCCTGCTGTACAAGACGTCTGCCCTCACCCTTAGATGGAATAAGACCCGCCTTAAGCATCATATCAAGAACGCCGATTTTACCGTCTGTAAGGTCATCTGCGGTGAGTTCTGTAGTAGGCATATTAGCGTCACTGCCGCCGCCTGCAAATATAGCGCGCGCGGTATTCTGCGCCTTAGTGGCTTCCTCTTCGCCGTGAACAAGCTTTGTAAGCTCGTAAGCCAAGATTTCCTTAGCGGTATTTAACTGACTGCCCTCCCACTCGTCCATCTTGTCTATTTCCTCAAGAGGTAAGAATGTAAGCATACGGATGCACTTTAAAACGTCCTTATCGTCAACATTTCTCCAATACTGATAAAAATCATAAGGACTGGTTTTCTCGGGGTCAAGCCAAACTGCACCGCCAACGGTTTTACCCATCTTTTTGCCCTCGGAATTAAGCAATAAGGTAATAGTCATAGCAAATGCATCTTTTCCAAGCTTTTTACGGATAAGCTCAGTACCGCCAAGCATATTACTCCACTGGTCGTCACCGCCGAACTGCATATTACAGCCATATTCTTTATAAAGGTGATAGAAGTCATAGCTTTGCATAATCATATAGTTAAACTCAAGGAAAGAAAGGCCTTTTTCCATTCTCTGCTTATAACATTCGGCGCGAAGCATATTATTAACCGAGAAGCAGGGACCTACATCACGCAGAACATCAACATAATTCAGATTTAAAAGCCAATCGGCATTATTAACCATCTGTGCCTTACCCTCGCCGAATTCGATAAAACGACTCATCTGCTTTTTAAAACAATCGCAGTTGTGCTGAATTTGTTCGGCAGTCATCATAGAACGCATATCTGTTCTGCCTGAGGGGTCGCCTATATGAGCAGTACCGCCGCCAATAAGGGCTATAGGCTTGTTACCTGCCATCTGTAAGCGCTTCATAAGGCAAAGCGCCATAAAGTGACCAACGTGAAGACTGTCAGCAGTGGGGTCAAATCCAATATAAAATGTGGCTTTTCCGTTATTTACAAGGTCACGGATTTCGTCCTCATCTGTAACCTGAGCTATAAGTCCACGGGCTACTAATTCATCATAAATTTTCATAAGTTTTGCTCCTATCCAATAGTTCCTTAGCGGAATTATATAAATTTTCTGTAATTTCACTACCCGACATAATGCGGGCAATTTCATTAATTCTTTGATCAAAGGTTAGCGGCGAAACCTTGGTAAAGGTTCTGTTATTTTTAATGCTTTTTTCAATTAATAAATGATTATCTGCTGAAGCCGCTATTTGCGCTAAATGTGTAACGCAAATTACCTGTCTTTTTCGGGATACTTTTTTAAGCTGAGTACCGACCTTATCAGCGGCATAACCGCTGATACCTGTATCAATTTCATCAAAAATCATAGTATCAACACCGCAGGTATCTGCAAGGGCGCTTTTAATACTGAGCATTATTCTCGAAAGCTCACCGCCCGAGGCAATTTTATGAAGCGGTTTTGCACTCTCCCCCGAGTTTGCCGAAATCATAAATTCAACCGTGTCACAGCCGTTTTTAGTATATCTTCCCTGATTTATATCAGCAAAGAATTTAACACCCTGCATATTAAGGTATTCCAAAACCGACAATACATCATTTTCGAACTTATCAGCGGCTAAAACACGCGTTTTAGTAAGCTCTTCGCCGCGTTTAATCAGTCTTTCCTTAGAAGCTTCAAGCTCACCCGAAAGCTCTATAGAACGCTTGTCCGAAAAGGTTATGCCTTCAAGCTGTGCTTTTGCATTTTTTAAAAAATCAAGCATTTCCTCTTCACTATTGCCGTATTTTAACATAAGCCTATGCAACAAGTCAAGTCTTTGGTTAATATTATCGGCATTAAGCTCTTCCAAACCACTTTCAGAAAGCTTTGATGATATATTTTCTGCAATATCCTCTGTAACTGAAACCAAATCATTAAGCTTTTCCGCAAGCAACCTGAATTCTTCGCCGTCAATAGAAGAAATTTGCTTTACGGCATTTTTAAGAAGTGAAATTGCACCGTCGTTATCATCGTCCCCGCGAAGAATGTTATCCGATACCGACAGGGCCTTTTGAGTGAATTCAAAATTTTCAGCAACCTTTAATTTGGCCCTTAAATCCACAATTTCGCCGATTTTGATATCTGCTTCTTCTAATTCTTTAATCTGATAATTTAAAAGCTCGGTTTTGTGCTGTTTCTCGGCTTCATCCATTTCTAAGCCCTGTAATTCCTTTCTGATAGAATTAAGGGCTTTAAACTCTTCATAATAACTTGAAATTTCGCCCGAATTGTTAGCAACGGCATCAATAAAACCGCAATGCTTATCGGGATTCAGTAGTGACTGATTATCGTGCTGACCGTGAATGTCAATAAGATATTCAGCAATTTCGCGAAGAGTAGAAGCAGTAAAGGGCTTGCCGTTAATTTTGATAATGCCCTTACCGTTAAGGCTTAGAGTTCTTGAAATAAGAATATTACCGTCTTCATCGGGGTAAATATCAAATTCAGATATCTTTTGAAGATTACCGTCAGAAATATCACCAAAAAGCGCAGAAACCTCTGCCTTTTCGCATCCGGTTCTTATTAAATCCTTGGATGTTCTTTCACCTAAAACAGCGTTTATGGCATCGATTACTATTGATTTACCCGCGCCCGTCTCACCTGTAAGAACATTTAGTCCCTCTTTGAATTCAATATCTGACCGTTCAATTACAGCAATATTTTCAATATGTAAATATTTAAGCATAAAATAACCGCCGTTATAATGATTATAGAATGTCGAAACGCTTAAAAGTGTTTCGACAAGCCGATTTTATCGGCTTTGGCAAAATTAAATTTTATAAAATTTAATTTTGCCTATATTAATTGCAATGGATATAGACAAATTTTCTAAGAAAATTTGTGACCAAATCATAGATTTGGTGTCGAAATAGCGTGTATTCACACGATTTCGACTTACTATAACCATTATAATAGTTTAATAAGACTGTCTTTTAACTGTTTAGACTGCTGTTCGCCTGTAGTCACAATAATGATAGTGTCATCTCCCGCAAGAGAGCCCAGCATCATATCGCCGAATAACTCATCAACTGCAACACAGGCAACCGAGGCCATACCGTTGTGACATTTAATTACAACATTATTCAAAGCAAAGTTTACCTCTTTAACAGCCTTTGAAAAAAGCTCACTATAATGTGAATTAGCCTTTTCATTCTTAGCAACAGTGCTGTTTGAAATATAACGGTAGTTACCGTCAGCATCTCTGCCCTTTACCAGCTTCAATTCTCTGATATCGCGGGATACTGTAGATTGTGTAACATCAAAGCCCAACTCTAAAAGGCCGTTTTGCAAATCCTCTTGTGTGAGGCAAACCTTGTTCTTTATAAGCTCAAGAATTACTTCCTGACGTTTGCTTTTCATTAATTACACGCTCCTTGAATCCTTGAATTTGTATGATAGGGTCTTATAAAATGACCTGTTGTTAAGCCGTATCAACTGTGCTGACTGTTCTGCACGTTTAATATAAACTTCAGTAAAAGGCTTAATGGGGGCTACCTTTCTGCCGTCAACAGTAAGGAAAATATCGGCACGTTTTTTTGAATATGCTTTTAGCTTAATTTCGTTATCCGCGGCTAGCAAAATAGGCTTTGCAGAAAGCGAATGTGAGCAAATCGGTGTAATACAGAAATTCTCGGTAGAGGGGTCAATTATAGGACCGCCTGCCGACATTGAATAAGCAGTAGAGCCTGTAGGTGTTGAAATAATCAGACCGTCTGCGCGGTAACTAATATAATCATTACCCACACCGACAGAAATATCAACAATACGCGAAATAAAACCGCTAGTTACCACAGCATCGTTAAGTCCGTTGATTTCGGTTATAGTATTACCGTTTTCAACCATGCGAACATTTAGCATCATACGCTTTTCTATTTGATATTCACCGCTTTTTAGTTTTGAAATTAGCGACAGTTCGTTTTGTTCAATATTAGCAAGATAACCCATTCTGCCTGCATTTATACCAAGCACCGGCTTATTATCCATAGCGGCGCGTTTGGAATATCTGATAATAGTACCGTCACCGCCAATGGTGATTATAACGTCTGCAAGACTGTAGAGTTCTTCTTCAGGCGCGTGCTTAAAATCTGTACCACAAATGCTGTCGGGCAGATATGCTTCAATATTCTCAGCCTTTAAAATTTTACCGAGTTTTTCAACAACCTCGGCAGAACCGCGTTTATCTAAATTTGGTAATACGGCAACGACCATATTATCATCCTTTCAAAAAATTACTGATTAAGTGCATTATAAGAGGCATCAACCAGCGCCTCAGCATTAGCTTCAATTAGGGTTTCGGGAATATCTGTTTTCTTTATATAACAAAGATACTCAATATTGCCCTCGGGACCTTTAACAGGTGAAAAGTCAAGCCCTAAAAGAGAAAAATTATTTTCTTTAATTAGTCCGATTATTTTTTCAATTACGGCTATATGTACGCTTTTTTCCCTTACAACACCCTTTTTGCCGACATTTTCCTTACCAGCCTCGAACTGTGGTTTAATAAGACAAACAGCCGTGCCGTTATCCTTTAGCAAGGTGCGCATTACAGGAAGAATAAGTGATAGCGAAATAAAGGAAACATCGACCGAAGCAAAATCGAGCAAATCGGATACTTGTTCGTTAGTTACATATCTGAAATTTGTTCTTTCAAGATTGATAACACGTTCATCCGTCCTCAGCTTCCAAGCAAGCTGACCGTAGCCAACATCAATAGCATAAACCTTTTTGGCGCCGTTTTGAAGCATACAGTCGGTAAAACCGCCTGTAGAAGCGCCGATATCGGCACAGATAAAGCCGTTTAAATCAAGCCCGAAGGCAGAAACCGCTTTTTCAAGCTTTAAACCGCCACGGCTTACATATTTTAAGGTATCTCCCCTTACCTCAATAATATCATCGGGCTTTACGGTATTACCTGCTTTATCCGACTTTTGATTATTTACATAAACAATTCCTGCCATAATTAGCGCCTTGGCTTTTTCACGGCTTTCGGCAAAACCGCGTTCAGTAAGGGCTACATCAAGTCTAATTTTTTCTGACATATTTACTCCAAACTATTTAATCGAATTTAGCATTGCTTCAAAGTCAAGACCGTTTTCTTTAAGCGCTGATGCAATACTTGATTGTTTAATAAATTTGTTATTAACTGCGTGTAAGCAAAGCTTACCTTTATATCCGTTTGCAGCTAACAAAGCAGCTAAATGCTCTCCTACACCGCCGCTTTTCAGCGTTTCTTCAAAGATGTGTATTTCATCAAAGCCGAAGATATCCTTTAAAAATTGAGGATTTAATGGATGAATTTTATTAAGCTTTATTATACTGAAATTTTTATTTTCTTTATATGCCTTTGAAGCTTCGGAAAACAGTCTTCCATAGGTTATAATAGCCTTATTACCGTCACCTTTCACTACCGAATAATCTGCAGTAATATCAAAATTCACCGTTTCGTCTTCAAAACCTCGAGGATATCGTATAGCGACAATATCATTATTTTGTGCGGTTTCTTTAATTCTGTATTCTAGTTCCTTATAGGTTGAGGGTGAAAAAATACTGATTTTAGGTATTAAGCTAAGATACGAAACATCAAACAGTCCTTGGTGGGTTTCACCGTCTTCACCTACAATACCTGCGCGGTCAACTAAAAATTTAACAGGAAAGCTTCCAATAGCGCAGTCGTGAATTATCTGGTCAAATCCGCGTTGTAAAAAGGTTGAATAAACTGCAAAATAAGGTTTTAATCCTGTAGCGGCAAGACCTGCGGCAAAGGTAACAGCGTGTTCTTCTGCAATGCCCACATCAAAAAATCTGTTTTCATATCTTTTGGCAAACGCTTGAAGCCCTGTTCCCTCGGCCATAGCGGCAGTAATTGCGCAAACACTACTGTCACTCTCTGCCAATTCACAAAGCGCATTGCCAGCCACCGCAGAAAAGTTAAGTTTATCACTAATACTTGTGCCCTGCTTGATATCAAACGAAGAAACACCGTGGTAGCTATGGGGGCTGTTTTCAGCGTAAGAATAGCCTTTGCCCTTGGTGGTAATTACGTGTATCAAAGATGGGGTTTTATACTCTTTGGCAATATTAAAAAGTGACTCCATTGAGGAAACGTCGTGCCCGTCAACAGGACCTAAATAGTTAAATCCAAGCGCCGTAAAAATATTTTTTCTGTAAAAAACGCTTTTAATTACTTCTTTTATTTTGCGAATAAATCGGTCAATATAATTTCCGAAAGGAATTTTAAGCAAAAAGTTACTTAATCTGAATTTCAGATGATGATAACGTGGCTTATTGCGCATTTTGGTGAGTGCACGTGATAAGGCGCCGACATTATTTGAAATAGACATTTTGTTATCATTAAGAACAACAATAAAATTACCCTTGTCTGACCCTGCGTTATTTAAGGCTTCGTAAGCCATACCGCCTGTAAGGGCGCCGTCACCGATAACCGCCACTGCGGTACCGTCCTCCCCCTTTAACTGCTTAGCCTTGTAAATGCCGTAAGCCGCAGAAACAGAATTACTACTGTGACCTGTAATAAACTTATCGTGCTCGCTTTCTTCAGGCTTTAAGAAACCCGAAATACCGTTTTCGGTACGTATGGTTTTGAATTCCTCAAAGCGTCCCGTTAAAAGCTTGTGAGTATAGCATTGATGACCGACATCAAAAATAATTGCATCCTCGGGTGAATTAAACGCCTTATGAAGAGCAACAGTAAGCTCAACCGCACCAAGATTAGAAGCTAAATGACCGCCATTTTTGGAAACAGTATTAATTATATACTCTCTTATTTCCTTGCATAAAGTGTCGGTTTGACCGATATTCAGTTTTTTAACATCCTCAGGGGATTTAATTGTACTTAAAATCGGATAATCCAAAATTTTTACATCCTTTAATAATTTCTGTTAAGTAAATAGTTGGTGATTTCGGTTAATGTCGAGGTATCACCCTCTAATTTTGAAAGAAGCAATAAAGCCTCATTTGTGAGCTCCGTTGCGATTTGCTTGGCTTTTTCCAATCCGTAAATAGAAACAAAGGTTGTTTTATTATTTTCACTGTCACTGCCTATAGGCTTGCCTAATACGGCTTCATCGCCAACGATATCGAGAATATCATCAATAATCTGAAATGCCAGACCTAATTTTAAGGCATATTCACGGGCAACAGTTATAGTATTTTCATCAGCCCCTGCTAAAATACAACCGATTTCAGTCGCGGCAGAAAGTAAAGCGCCTGTTTTTTTGGAATACATTTTTTTAAGACTATCGGCATCGGGCTTTTCCTTTTCAAAGGCAAGATCCATTACCTGACCGCCAATCATACCCTCGGCTCCGGCTCTTTCTCGTAAAACGTCAAGTGCCTTTAACTTGTTTTCGGCATTTGCAGACGATTTCATCGCAACGCCAAAGCTTTCGGTCAAAAGGGTGTCACCCGCTAAAAGAGCGGTATCCTCCCCGAATTTAATGTGGCAGGACGGCTTTCCTCTGCGTAAATCATCATTATCCATACAAGGTAAATCGTCGTGTATGAGCGAATAGGTGTGTATCATTTCGAGCGCTACCGCAAAGGGTAAAGTTTCACTTTCTTCGCCGCCGCAAAGTTTTGCGAATTCAAGCATCAATATAGGTCTTATACGTTTACCGCCGAGTGTCAGACTATAACGTGCCGCATCAATAACAGTTAAGTATTCGTTTTTTACATTTGGAAAGAAATGGTCAATCTCACCGTCAATTTTAACTCTGTAATCACTTAAAAGTTTATTAATCAAGATTTACTTCCTCCGACTCAGCCTCGGTCAAATCAATAATACGCTTTTTAGCGTTATTAAGTGCTTCGCGGCAGTTTTCGGTATGCTTCATACCCTGTTCAAAAAGTGTGATTGACTCTTCTAAAGAGCAATTCCCACTCTCAAGCTTAGTAATAATTTTTTCAAGCTCGTTTAGGGATTTTTCAAAATCAATTTTATTTTCAGCCAAGCTTTACACTCCTCGCTTATTTATTACTTTACAATCGGCCTCACCGTCAGAAAACCTGACATTAATAAGTTCACCCTCATTAATATCATTTACTGATTTCACAGTTTTTTCATTGCTTTTTACAGTAGCAAAACCTCGTGTCAAGGTCTTTAAAGGGCTTAAGCTGTCAAGCCGAGCTACAGAATTAATAAAGTTATTTTCAAGTCTTCTATAGTTATCGGTCATTTTATCCTTTAAGTTTCCATGCAGTCTGTCAACATACTCTAAGTTTCTATCAACTATCATTTCAAGCGGCCTTTTAAAATAAGGATTAGAGGTTAATGACAAAAGTTTTGCCTCACCCAGATTATATGTTGAAACCAACTGATTTTTTAAATATAAAGCATATTTATTTATTTTAGCAGAAACCTCTTGGATTTCAGGAACTGCAAGCTCTGCTGCGGCAGAGGGTGTAGGCGCTCTTAGGTCTGCAACAAAATCGCAAATCGTAAAATCGGTTTCGTGACCTACGGCAGATATTACCGGAAAGGGTGATTCATACAGCTTACGCGCCAAATTCTCATCATTAAAAGCCCATAAATCCTCAATAGAGCCGCCACCTCGACCAATAATAATTACATCAATATCACTCAAAGTATATAACCTATCAAGAGTATTTAGCATTTCGGGTACTGCAAGCTCCCCTTGAACAGATACGGGGCACATAATTACATCAGCAATTGGCCAACGGCGAGAAAGAATATTCAATATATCACTTACAGCCGCGCCTGTAGGCGAGGTTACAACAGCAATTCTTTTAGGAAAACGAGGTATTGCTCTTTTAGACGATAGGTCAAAAAGCCCCTCTTTTTCGAGTTTTTCCTTTGTTTGCTCAAATTTAAGGGTAATATCACCAAGCCCTGCCGCAAACATTTCCTCGGCATAGAATTGGTACTGACCGTCCTTTTCATAGAGGGAGACTTTGCCCTTTATCATAACCTGCAAGCCATCGGTAACATCAAATTTCACCCTTGAAGCATTACCCCTGAACATAACACATTTGATAGAAGCATCATTATCCTTTAAAGTGAAATACCAATGCCCGCTTGAGTAATGATTTTTAAAGTTAGAGATTTCACCCGTAACGCTAACATTTGCAAGCCTTACATCACCCTCCAATAAAGAGCGGACATACAAATTCAGTTGTTTTACACTAAGTATATTTTCAGGCATTTTCTTTAGCCACTGTAGATAAAATACCGTTTACAAATGAAGCATCCTCTTTAGTGGCATACTTTTTAGAAAGCTCAACCGCTTCATTAATTGAAACTGAAACAGGTATTTCATCATAAAATTTGATTTCAAAGATAGCAAGTCTTAAAATTGAAAGTGCTGTTTTTGAAATACGCCCTATCTTCCAACCTACAGAATTCTCAGAAATCAAGGTGTCAATAGTTTCAAGGTTTTCAAAGACACCGAAAAACACGTTTTTAATATAATCATCGGGTTTAATATCCCTAACTTCTTCCGCTATTTCCAAAATTTCTTCTGTAGGAATATCATTAAAAGCCTTTTCAAAAATTAAAATAAAGGCTTCTTCCCTAGCCTGTTTACGTGTCATAAATTTACCATCCTTTGCCACATAGATATAATTAATTAGATTATACACGAAAATATGCAGTTTTTCAAGCATATAAATGAATATTTTGAATATTTTTTTATAAAAAAAGCGAGCATTAAGCTCGCTTTAAAAAATATGTAGTATTATTGTTCATCAGTAACATACACAACATTGGGCAATTTAAGCAATTCGTCAAAATTACTTAGTGAGCGACCGTTAATTACAATATGTATACCGATATTTCCATCTTTACCGCTTTTTGAAGAAACAATGTGTGTTGTGTAATCGGTTTTAATAACATTTTTTAGTTCATCTAACAGAGCATTTAAACGGTACATATCATCACATTCAAGATAAACTATTTCAAAGCTTTTTTTACGTCTTTCAAGTTTAGCGAAAAGAATAACAGTTGCTAAAAACAAAAATGCCACAATTAATGCACCCTCATAAAAACCGTAACCGAGCGCCATTCCAATAGTTGCTGTAGTCCATACACCTGCGGCGGTTGTAAGACCTGTAATAACATTTCCGTTCTTTAAAATAATCATACCAGCGCCCAAGAAACCGACACCCGATACTACCTGAGCAGAAATTCTAGTGATATCTCCAACACCGTATTCAGCATTAGCATATACACCAATCATTGCTGTTAGCATTGCACCAAGACAAACTAATATATGAGTACGCATACCAGCCGCACGTCCGTGCTTGGCGCGTTCTGTACCTATAAGTCCACCTATTAGCACTGCTAAAAGTGAGCGAAAAACAACCTGTTCAATCGACATAAAAAACACCCTCTACAATAAATATAAAAAACTAAAATGCAAGGATACGCAAAAATACGTATTCCTTGCATCTCAAAAATCAGCATTGTTATTATATAACAAAAATTATCAACTGTCAAGCCTTATTTAGTAAAATTAGAAAAAGAATCCATAACCCTTTTCAGTTGTGCTATAGGAAGTCCTACAACGTTAAAATAGTCTCCATTGATTTTTTTAACGAATAAACTGCCCTTGCCCTGAATTCCATAGCCACCCGCTTTGTCAAAAGGCTCATTGGTTTTTATATATTCTTTAATTTCGACATCAGTAAGTGGGAAAAATTCGACCTCTGTTGAAACTGAAAAGCTAATGCTTTTGTCACCCTTTACCAAGGCACACCCCGTTATCACGGTATGGTTTTTCCCCGAAAGCCCCGATAACATTTTGAAAGCATCCTTTTGGTCGGTAGGCTTGCCCAAAATTTTACCGTCAGACAAAACACAGGTATCGGCGCCGATAACTAAGTTATCAGGAAATTGAGTCCCAACATCCTTAGCTTTTAGCATTGCCAAAAATTGCGGTACCTCATCAGATGGTATACCCTCAGGTACAACCTCTTCCACAGAGGATACATTAACAGTGAAATCATCTGTAATTTGTTTTAATAACTCCTGACGTCGCGGTGATGCCGAAGCTAAAATTATATTCTTATATTCCATAAAAAGCCCCTCTGTTACGGTTTAGGTTTCCGATATGGCTATTATATTCCGCAACTGCAAATCGCACGTGAATAGCATATGAAGTCAAGATATACGGAAGAGTAAATATTAAAGGAATAACAAAAATTGAAATTATTATCCAACCGATAAAGCTTGAAACCAAATATATAAAATCAAGAGAAGCTTTTCTTGAAATAACAGTAGACATATGCAGGGTTTCTAAAACATCCATTTCTTCGTCTGCAACAAATAAAATGGGTGCAATATAAAACCTTAGCATATAGAATAAAAGCGCCACAATTGCAAAAGCAATTAGAATTTTAAGCAATGAATTGAGATTTGCTGTCCAAAGAGGCATTGTAACATCAAGAATTTCGTAAAAAAAGCCTTGGGTAATAATCCAAATCAAAAATATAGGAAAGAACAGTAGTAATCCTATTGGAATTGCTTTGAAAATTAAATGAAAAACAAATTTCAAAGCCCTGACGTATAGCGCTTTATTTGAAAGATAATAAAAGACCGAAATTGGATTGTCATTAACAGAAAATAACATTCTCCAAACAAAGCGTATTAGTCCCAAAAATAAAGGAGAAATCAAAAAAATCCACATTAATGTAAACAACACATATGAAACTGTGGTATTACCCGTATAGGAAAATATGCCTGCAGAATAATTACAAATAAAATAGCAGAACAGAAAAACCGAAACTGCAAAAACAGATTTCATCATATTCCCCTTTAAAGCGGTTTTGGCAGTGATTTTTACAATCTTGCTGCCTCCTATCATATAAATCACCAAAGCTTTCTTAGGCTGACGAGAGTCGAACTCGTTACGCCTGACAAATATTAATTTTTCGCCC
>CAZNTP010000025.1:0-17730 GCA_964575985.1 uncultured Ruminococcus sp.
TAAAATTTATAACCCCAAACCTCGCTTGAGATTTGGGGTTATTCGACAGACTGAACGGAGTGTGTCACACTCCGTTTTTGTGTTTTTGCTTATATTCTATTGGGGAAAGGTGGGTATGCTTTTTAAATAAACGTGAAAAGTAGAGCTGGTCCTCATAGCCTACAGAGTTGGCAACCTCAAAAACCGAGGCATTGGTTTCACTTAATAGTTCTTTTGCGCGTTCTAAGCGTTTGTTTAATAGATATTGTTTTGGCGCAATCCCAACCCGCTTAGTAAAAATCCGTGAAAAATAAGAGGGATTTAATGAAATGCGTTTTGCAATCTGTTCAATAGTAATAGGGGAAGAATAATTGTAGTCGATTATTCTGAGGGCAGTTTTAATTGAGCTTGTATTATCTTTGCCAACATTGGAGTTTTGTACTAAAACCGAAAAGAATTCATATATAAGACCTGTTGCCGAATATTTCGAGGAAAGTGACAGGTCGTTTGATATGTTATATACCTTTTCCATTATGTTATAAAGTTCGTTGTATAAAGAAATATGGATTATAGGATTTTCGGGCGTTATTCCCAAGGCTTTAATAAATTTATCAACCGTTTCTCCGTAAAGCCCTAACCAACTAATGCTCCAATCTTCTAATGCCTTATAATGTATGCGTTCGTTTGGTAACATAATCAGTAAATCGTGCTCACCAAAGGTTATTTCTTTATCGTGATACATAACCGCTTTGCCTTTGTTAACAAGCACAAATAAATAATGATTTCGTATCTCGGGGCCGTAAGTATGGTTAGGTGTTTCAATTCTTTTTCCACAGTAATACATTCCAATATCACTGTCAAAATGCAGTTCTGTAAGTCTTTCATGCATAGTTTTGTCTGTCATATAAATCACCAAATCAACTATATCACATAAAGTAAAAAAAGTCCATACAAATAATAAATAAGTCCATTTAAAGTTGACTGATTTATTGTTATAATGTTTAAAAAGTACATATGGGGTGAGTGGTTTTGTCTCTGAAAAAAAGTGAAAACGGTTTCACTCTTTCGTTGGATGATGTAAGCTTTGAATTTCAAAGTAAAAAGCTTCCATATGAGTGTAACGGTTTATATAGTTTAGAAACGGTTGGAGAAATACCTGTTCCAAAGATTTTAAAGGGTGACAGGATTTTGCTGCCTATTGATGAGGGTGTTGCCTTAAAGGCTGAGGAAGCTTATGACGGCGGAGATTTTGATATGGATAATATCAAAGCCTATTTTCATAGCCGAGCAGGTACCATGTGCATGATAATCGTAGAAAGGGAAAACAAGTTTCTGCTAATAGCCCTTAAAAGCGGTGCAGATGCGTATTATACTGCTGTAAAGGAAAACGGAATTTATAAATTGGGACTTAGCAGTAATATAAAAGATACGGTTATTTACGGCGTTTTTGATAGCCTTATTTCTGTTTGCAAATGCTATCGAAATAGTAGAGATAAGGTGCGTACTCTAACCGAGAAATTAGAAAAAAATCCCCAAATAGAAAAGCTTATAGGCGGCGGATTTTTCTGGGTTTTCAGTAATAGCTATGATGAGGTTATGTATGCCACAGATGATACAGATGCATCGCCTTTAGTGAAAGAAGATATGCTTTATGTAGCCGATGAGCTTTATAAAAATGGTGTGGATAAGGCATTGTTTGGTATATTTTTTGAGGGTGACTCATACCTTACCGAACAACTATATAAAAAATACGGATATATTTGCACACAGTATGATAACTATAGTGATGTGTGGAATCCTGATTTGCTTAAAAAAGTGCCTCAAAACCGTGCAAAAAACTGCGATTATACCAAAAGGCGAATTAAGGATTATTCAAAGGGTATCAGGATTTTAAAGGATAAAAGTATGGCACAGGCTTGGGGTGTAAAGGGCTATGACGGAGAATTTTACAGACAAAATGCTCTTTGCCCGATAGTTGCGGTGGATAGAATTAAAGAGGAAATACCTGAAATTCTTGCTAAATTTCCTTATTATAAGGGCAGGTTTATTGATGTTTACGGAACAAATTTAGCAGATTGTTATAGCGAAGAACATCCCCTTACACGCGAAGAGTGTATAGGTGTTAAAAATGAGGCTTTTAAGGCGTTAGAGGAAATGGGACTGATTCCCGCAACTGAGGATGGCTTTGACGGAATTATTAATCATTTGGTTTATACAGAAGGGTTACATAGCCCAGAGTGCTTTCGCTTTGATGATTGCGGTAGAAACCAAACTCATATTCACAATGCTGAGCAGAGTAGGTATCTGTCACAGTATATGATGAATCCCGAATGCAGAGTGCCTCTTTGGCAAATGGTTTATCACGATTGCCTTATAACGCTTCCGTATTGGGGAGATTCGTTAGCGGCAACACCTGAATTTACGGTACGTAAAATGCAGTTTGCCTGTCTTTACGGTTGTCCACCGCTCTTTTCGTTTACAGTAGGTAATTTTCCGATTTTAAAGGAAACTGTTTTAGCGGCTTATAAAAAGGTGACGGAAATACATAAAAAAATTGCTACATTGCCTATGACCAATTTCGAAATTCTCACAGAGGATTATGGCTTGCAAAGAAGCGTGTTCGGGGATAAATATGAGGTAATAGTCAATTTTGCGGATAAAAACCATGAATATAATGGAAAAACTATAATATCAGGTGATATTATATTTGAAGCTTTAAAGGAGAAAAATTAAATGGAAAATAATTATTCGGCAAATTGGAAAAAAAGAGGAGACCGCACAGGACTTATTAGAAATGCACTGCTCAAATCAATGGGTTATACCGATAAGGATATCGAAAAACCTATCGTTGGTATTATCAATACTTGGGCAGAAACTAATCCCGGTCACGTGCATTTTCGTCAGTTATCTGAAGCGATAAAGCGAGGTGTTTGGGCGGCAGGTGGTTTTCCATTGGAAGTCAATACACTATCAATCTGTGAGGTGTTCTTTGATATTTCAAGCCTTGTTTACAGAAACTTATTGTCTATTACAACTGAAGAACTTATAGCTCGTCATCCGTTTGACGGTGTAGTGCTTATAGGCGGTTGCGATAAAAATGTACCTGCTCAGTTAATGGCGGCGGTATCTGCTAATAAACCTACTATTTATGTTCCGGGCGGTGCAATGCTCCCCGGAAACTATAAGGGACAGACCTTGGCTTGCGGAACAGATAGCTTTTATCTTTATAACGATTATACATCAGGCAAAATCACACTTGATGAAATGACTAAGCACGAAGGGTGTTTATATGGTAGTGCAGGTGCTTGTCCTATTATGGGTACTGCTAATACCTGTCAAACAGTAACTGAGGCTTTGGGTATTGCTTTACCTGACTCGGCAGCTTGTCTTGGTGTTTCGGCAGAAAAGCTTCGTATTTGTGAGGAATCGGGTAGAAGGATAGTAGGACTTATAGAAGAAGATGTTAAATGCCTTGATATTATAAATAAAAAATCCATAGAAAATGCTATTAAGGTATTGATGGCTTGCGGTGGTTCTACGAACCTAATTATTCATCTTATTGCTATTGCAAGGAGAGCAAATATCGACCTTAAATTAGAAGACTTTGGGCGCATAAGCGACCAAACACCTGTTTTAGTTAATGTAAAACCTCACGGCACAGGTACGGTGGGAACAAGTTTCCACGATGCAGGCGGTGTAGCGGCACTAATGAAAGAGTTAGAGGATAGTTTACATACAGATTGCCTTACTGTAACAGGAAAGACAGTTGGTGAAAACCTAAAGCAAGCTGATATGCCTTATGATACCGATATTATACGTCCGCTTGATAATCCCCTTAATGAAAAAGGCGGAATATCGGTGTTATTTGGAAATCTTGCGCCAAAAGGCGCGGTAATTAAAAGAAGCGCCGCAAGTGAGCATCTTTTAAATCACAGAGGTCCTGCTAAGGTATTTGAAGATTTGGAAGAATGTCAGAATTATTTGCTTGACGAGAATTCCGATGTTACGAAAGATACTGTTATTGTGCTTCGCGGTTACGGTCCTGTAGGTGCACCCGGAATGCCCGAAAACGGAAACTATATGCCTTTGCCTCCAAAGCTTAACCGTGAAGGTGTAAAAGATTTTATCAGAATTACAGATTCAAGAATGTCAGGCGGATGCTTCGGCACACAGGTGCTTCACGTAGCTCCTGAAAGTGCAATAGGCGGACCGTTGGCGGCAGTCCGAGACGGAGATATTATTCACCTTGATGTTGATAACAATCTTATTGAGCTTGAAATCAGCGATGAAGAAATGCAGAAAAGACTTAAAGAGGTTAAACTTAAAGAACATAAAGATATTAAGCGTGGCTTTGTTCGCAACTTTATAGATAATGTAACTCAGGCTGATGAGGGCTGCGATTTAAAGTATATGCAATATGTAGATTAGAGAGTATTTGATTTATGAAAGAAATGATAAATAAATTTAAAGAAAAACTAAAAAATGATGCTGTAATTGGTGCTTTTTCAAAAACGGCGGACCCTGCGTTTATAGAATGTATGGGATTTAGCGGAATGGATTTTGTAATAATAGATTTAGAGCATGGACCAAACTGTGTTCAAAGTGTACAGAATCTTATACGTGCTGCCGAGATTTCCGGAGTATTTCCAATAGTTCGTGTTAAAGAAGAAAATTTTTCTGTTATGGGTGAGGTATTGGATATAGGAGCAGGGGGTATCCAAGTGCCGCAAATCACTTGCACAGAAGATGCTTTAAGAGTTAAAAATCTAACTAAATTTGCGCCTGTTGGTATGAGAGGAGTTTGCAGATTTGTAAGAGCTGCAGATTATAGCTGTAAAAACCGTTTTGAGTATTTCGAGGAAGCAAACAAAACTGTTACCGTTTTACAAATAGAAGGTAAAGACGGCATAGATAATTTGCAAGAAATTTTAGAAACAGAATGTGCAGATGTTTTATTTATAGGACCGTACGATCTTTCGCAATCGCTTGGAGTACCGGGGGAGATAGATAATCCTTTAGTTGAATCAGCAATGCTTAAGATAGTAGAACAATGCAAACAGAACGGCGTGGCAGTAGGCGTATTTACAGATACTATAGAAAACGCAAGGAAATGGAAAGAAAACGGCGTGAAATATATTGCACATTCTGTTGATGTAGGCATTTTTTGTGATGCCGTTAAAACTATTATAAATGATATTAATACGGAGGAAAATTAAATGAGCGAAATCAAAGGTATATGTCCAATTATCGCAACTCCTTTTTTTGATAATGGGGAAGTAGATTATGAAAGTCTTGACAGACTTGTTAAGTATTTAATTAAAGGCGGTTGCCATGCAGTAACTTTATTTGGAATAGCAGGGGAATATTATAAGCTTTCTGATGACGAACGCAAAAAAATGGTGGAAGTAACAGTGAAAGCAGCCAAAGAGGTTGGCGGAAAAACAATTATTTCGGTAACAGACCATGCTACAGAGGTTGCTGTTGAAACTGCAAAATTTTTTGAAGAAGCAGGTGCTGATTGCTTAATGCTTTTGCCGCCTTTCTTCCTAAAACCTGGGGCTTCTTATCTTTATGAGCATATGAAGGCTATTGCAAATGCGGTTAAAATTCCGATTATGGCACAGTACGCTCCTGAACAAACAGGTGTTGCGATTGCACCTGATGTGTTTGTAAAATTAAAGAGCGAGTGTCCTAATATGATTTATTATAAAATTGAATGCAAGCCTGCCGGTCCGTATGTTACAAGCCTTATGGAGCTTACAAACGGCAGTATGGATATATTTGTGGGTAATGCAGGATTCCAACTTATAGAGTGCATGGATAGAGGTGCTATAGGTGCGATGCCTGGTTGCTCAATGTATGATGTTTATCTTGATATATACAATAAATACATAAGTGACGACAGAGTTGGTGCAATAAAAGTGCATAATAAAATTCTGCCAATGCTTAATCACATAAGACAGAACGTCGAACAGATTATATCGTTTGAAAAACGCATACTCAAACGCAGAGGTATTATAAGCAGTGATTACTGCCGTAAGCCATCATATAATACGGACAAGTATTTTGATAAATTATTTGATGAGTTTTATGATGAACTGGCTGAAATTTACGGTTGGAGGAACGCATAATTGTTCAGTAATATATCAAGAATTCATTTTGAAAATATTTTGTTAGGCGAAGGTCCTTTGTGGCTTGAAAATGAAAAAATGGTTGTCTTTCTTGATATAGACGGCAAAAAACTTTTTAAGTTTAATCCTAAAACCTATGAGGCTATATATACAGAATTACCGCAGAAGTCAAGTTCGGTTGCTATAACTTCTAAAGAAACCTTAATTCTGGCTATGGAAGACGGTATTTATACCGAAGATCTCAAACTTATAGTGAAACGTCCACAGAATAGCGGAATAAGGTTTAATGACGGCAAAGCTTCACCGGATGGAAAATATTTTATTGGTACTATTGATAAAGCTTCAAACGGGAAACTTTATTGCCTTGAAAAAGGTAAACTTTTAACGGTTTTAGAGGGTGTTACTGTTTCGAACGGACTCGATTGGAGCTTAGATGGAAAATGGATGTATTATTGCGATACTCCAACCAGAAAAATTGTGGCATATAGTTATCCCGATTTTAAAAATGTGAAAACTGTTATTGATTTTAACGAAATTTCTTGTTTCGAGGGAAATCCAGACGGACTTTGTATTGATAATAAAGGGGATATTTGGGTGGCTATATGGGGCGGTGGTTGTGTTATTAGGATAGATACTAAAAACGGTAATATTGCCGAAAAGGTTGAATTGCCAACCAAATTTATAAGTTGTCCTGCTTTTATTGGTGAAAAATGTGATACTCTTTTTATAACATCAGCAAAAAACGGACTTGTGGATGAAAGTGCAGGAAATTGCTTTATGTTTAAAACCAAAATTTCAGGCAGGGCGCCTTTTAAAGTTGATATTAATAGTTTAAAGGAGGAATATGTATGATTGCACTGGTTACAGGCGGTGGAAACGGTATCGGAAGAGGAATAGCGTTAAGATTAGCTAAAGAGGGCTACGATGTTGTAGTGCATTATAATTCGGGAAGTAGAGGAGCTCAAGAGGTATGCGAGCAAATCAGGGCTTTAGGTAAAAAAAGTATGTCTATAATGGCAGATTTTTCTGATTATAATTCCATTGAGCCGATGTTCACAGAAATAGAGAAAAGCTTTGGAGCAATCGATTTGCTTGTAAACAATGCCGGTATTACTGAAAAATCACCGTTTTTGGAAACAACGGAGGAACTTTTTGAAAGAATTTACCGAGTTGATGTTAAAGCGGCATATTTTTGTATGCAAAATGCCTGTAAACAAATGATTAAACATAATAAAAAGGGTAGCATTGTTGCTATTTCTTCAAATAACGCAATGGCTCATTTTGCTGATGTAAGTGTTTATGGTACTATGAAAGCTGCTCTTAATAAGATGGTAGAGCATATAGCGATAGAAGTGGCACAATACGGTATAAGAGCAAATGTTATAGCTCCCGGTTGGGTTGACACAGGTGCATCACGACTTGATAACAAGGAAAGCACCTATTATAAAATACCGTTAAAAAAGTGGGCAAATGTAGAAGAAATAGCCGAAATGACGGTGTATTTAGCCTCCGCTTCTGCTGCTTCAATAACGGGTTCTACATTTGTAATAGATAATGGCGCGCTTTTGTTATCAGATAAGAGCGAAAGATACGGACTTTAAAAGGGAGGAAATACAAATGAGCAACACAAATATGGATAGATGCGGTTTTATGATTTACCATCTAAACGTGGGAAGAATAGGACCTTGTGAAATGAAGCGTATTATTGATAAGGGCTATTGTAACGGCTACACAATAGGGCTTCACGAAATGGGGCAGGTTGTTTTTCAGTGCCGTATGGCAACGGAAACAGGCGATACGGTATGGCTTAATCAACCTAATTTTTGTAGTAAAAAGGAGTCGCTTTCCGAATTTATGGAAAGAGATGCTAAGGCAATAAAAATTCTAAAAGATCAGGGCCTTTGGGATACTGTCGCAGGCTTTCATTGGGACGAACCGCTACTGCGGGGTATGAATAACGATGATTTTTTAGCGATGACAAAAGCTCTTTATGAGGAATACGGCAAGCGTATTTATCCTGTTTTTTCTACCTATGAGGTGACAGGTCATAAAGGTAATGTAACAGACCCTGATGCCAATACCCAGTTTGAAAAATATGCAAGCAAATATATAACCGATATAGCCTTTGACAGCTATGATTATGATGTTCGACCTGAGTATCAGCACAAATTTGCTGAGAAGTTTGCAAAGCTTCAGGAAAAGATGCCCGAAATTAATAGCGGAGAGGCATATTATCGTACATATTTACAAAAGCTTAAGGATTTAATGATAGGGGAACCTAATATATGGTTTTATCCTAACGCCAGACAAAATATGACCTGGGGCGGATATAAAAGTGATGAGGATTACTGTATAGCGCATCTTGAATTTTTCTTAAAGCTTTTAAAGGAAGAAAAGCACCCCGGCGGTATACACCTTTACAACTGGAAAACATGGAATTATAACAACATTTCGCTTGATATACTTTTTGACCGTGATAATCCGGAGCGTTGGGTGAGGTACGAGGAAGCAATTCAGCGCGCTTGCAAAGAGGTAAGTCAAATAAAGCTTAATTCAGTAAAAATTTCATAATTGTTACTAGGTGGGATTTTATGTATGACAATATTTTAAATGATTTTTTAAAGCTCGACAGCGATAAAAGTGATTCTGAAAGAATACAAAGGGCCATTGATGCTACAGAAAATGGAATACTCTGTATTCCAAAAGGTGATTACAGTATAAAAACACCGATTATTATAACAAACCGTTGCTCACTTAAAATGCATCCTGCTGCAAGGCTTATCGCTACGAAAGAAATGGATTTTGTGATAACATATAAATCCAATGGTGATTATCACAATCTAACTTTATTCAATGAAGATGGAAGTGTATATGATAATTTAGGATTATTTATAGACGGTGGCGATATTGACGGTAACGGACTTGCGAGTTGTCTTGCAATTACTAATGCTCACCATTTTACTCTTTCAAACATCAGCCTTCATAACGGTAGGGAATACGGTTTGTATGTAGGAGGTAAAAACGGCGGTCATATATACGAGCTTGTGTGTAACAACGTTTACTGTAAATGCACAATGAAAGGTCTTTCGGGGAATGTGGGTATTTGGTCAGATAGGCACGATGCGCATTTCAACGATTGTTTTGTTATTGATTATACTATCGGTGTGAGAATGTTAGGCTCTGCAAACAGAATTAGCCGTTGTCATCTGTGGGGTGGTACTGTTCCACCTGAAAACATCTCTGTTAAAGACTGGTCGGAGATTTACGGTGAAAGAAAACGTGCTCTGTTAAACGGTGTTTACGGCAAAGATGCTAAAAGCACTGAATATGAAAATGAAGTTCCCGAGATGCTTAAAAACTCTATAGCATTTGATATTAAAGGTTACTGCAATATTCTTGACGGTTGCTATGCAGATACAGCAGAGATAGGTTATAATATAGCAAGTGATACACGTGTTATCGGTTGTGATTTTTTCAACAATAAGTTGATGGGACTTAAAAAATCAACCGCAATAAACCATTCGGGTGGTAAACTGTCGGTTACAATGTCATCCTTTCGTGCAACTGTGGGCACAGAGGTGCTGTATAACGGTAATATAAAAAAATGTCGAATGGGATAAAAACGGGGTATTAGGATTTAAGGAGAATCCCTTTGCAAAAAAATAATAATTATTATTGAATATTCACTTGACAGTTACAAAAATATAAATAAAATAGATATATGTGTAAATTAGTGTAGAGAGTGGATATTTTAAGTGGGTTTTTCTAATCTTTTGTTTGTATTTGCATTTTTACCTCTGAATTTGTTATTTTATGTTATGGCGCCGAATATTAAAGCGAAAAATGCCGTTATGTTGGTTTTTTCGTTGATTTTTTATGCCTGGGGCGAGCCGCTTTATATACTTTTAATGGTGGGTATGACCTTTATTGATTGGTGGCTTACCCTACAAATAGAAAAATGTGAAGGTATTTACAAACGCCGCCGACTTCTGATTTTCACGGTAGTGGGAATAGATTTATTGCTATTGGGTATTTTTAAATACGGCGGTTTTATTTTGTCGAATCTTAACCTTTTAACAGGCTTCCCCAAAACCATACCTGCAGTAGCGCTACCTATAGGTATTTCCTTTTACACCTTTCAGCTTATTACCTATTGTGTTGATGTTTACAGGGGAGATGCGCCTGCTCAAAAAAGCTTTTCCACACTGCTTTTGTATGTGAGTATGTTCCACCAGTGTATAGCAGGTCCTATTGTGCGGTATCAGGATATATGTGATGAGCTTACCGAGCGCAGAGTATCCTATGCCGATTGCTACGAGGGCATAATGCGCTTTACTACAGGTCTTTTTAAAAAAGCTCTGCTTGCAAATACCTGTGCAATGTTGGTTTCTAAGCTTTTAGTAGAAGACGGTGGTGATACCGCAGTTTTAATTAGTAGAAGCGGCCTCGCACTGTGGATTGGTGTCCTTAGCTTTTCTATGCAGATTTATCTTGATTTTTCGGCTTATTCTGATATGGCTATAGGAATGGGCAGAATGATAGGTATTCATTACACCGAAAACTTTACATATCCGTATATTTCGGGCTCTGTAAGCGAATTCTGGCGCAGATGGCACATAACCCTTGGAAGCTTTTTCAGGGATTACGTTTATATTCCATTGGGCGGTAGCCGTAAGGGACTAGCAAGAACTATTTTAAATCTATTTATAGTTTGGGCGCTTACAGGCCTTTGGCACGGAGCTTCTTGGAATTTTGTTTTGTGGGGACTTTATTTCTTTGTATTTATTGCCCTTGAAAAGCTATTCTTAGCTAAAATTCTTAAAAAGGTAAAAGCCGTTTCACATATATATCTTTTAGTAATAGTTTTCTTTGGTTGGATACTCTTCAAGTTTGAAGGGCTTTCAGATATATGGACCGTGCTCAAAGGTATGTTCTGCGCAAACGGAAATGTATTTTACGATTTTGAAACCCTCACAATATTAAAGAGCAATATTATATTCTTGGTTGTTTGTATTTTGTGCTGTACTCCGCTTTTTTCATTTCTTTACAAAAGGCTTGAAGAAAAATCTATCGCATCTACCGCGGTATTTTCGGTTTACAGTATCAGCAATGCCCTTATTCCGTTAATTCTATTGCTTTTGTCGGTGGCAGCACTTATAGGCAACAGCTATAATCCATTCTTGTATTTTAAATTTTAGAGGAAATTATGACAGAAGAAAAGCAAACCCTTTTAAATGAATCTGAAAATGAAGCGTTTGACGAGGTAAGTCTTCTTAAGCGGCTTCGAAGAATAAGAATTGCAAATATCTGGACTGTAAGATTATTTTTTACAGTCTTTTTTGCCGTTGCGGTAGTAGCACTCATAATTCCTTTAAGACCGACCTACTCAGAAGCCGAAAAACGCGAGCTTACAAGATTCCCGAAGTTTACGGCGGCGGCGCTCTTTTCGGGCGAATATTTTACGGATATTGACAAATGGTATTCTGACACATTTCCTGCAAGGGACAGTTTTACCGACCTTAATACCCGCATTACTATGCTTTACGGGAAAAATGATGTGCAAATTCACGGAGAGGTAGAAGTGGGTGACATTATACCATCTGTAGAAGCTTCGTCATCGGCAGAAAGCAGTGCCACAGATAATACTGTGACCAGTGAGGAAACGGTTACAAGCAATAATGCGGTATCCTCTGTAGTAGAATCGCCGTCACAAACTGAAAGCAGCAATGTGTCGGCAGAAGCTTCTCTAAATGCAGAGGCATCCGCTACAACTTCATCGGTAATTTCGTCTTCCGGCGACAAAGAGACATCCTCTGTTACTTCGTCGGGAGTATCTTCCCTACCGGGCAATACAACTTCTTCTTTGGCTTCGTCAGAGGCATCCTCCTCACAAAGCAGTACAGAGGTATCGTCTGCAGAATCATCGGCAGTAGCTTCATCAAACAGTTCGGTTACATCAAGTGCACCGCCTGCGCCCACGACTCAGACCTTGGGAGCTTTGCTTATAAACGGCAATACTGCCTATGAATATTATAACTTTTCTAAAGCGGCGGCAGATGTTTACACAGCCGCTGTAAACAGGGCAGGGGCTTTGCTAAACGGTAAGGCTCGGGTGTATGACCTTATAATCCCTACAAGTATGGCAATAACAGCGCCCGAAAGCTTGGTGGCTGGTGTTAATACCTCGGACCAAAAGGCCGCAATAGATTATATGCATTCAAAGCTGACAGCCCCCGTTAAATATGTACCGCTATATGATATGTTGAAGTCACATTCTGATGAATATATTTATTTCAGAACCGATCACCATTGGACTGCGTTGGGAGCTTATTATTCGTACTGTGAGCTTATGAAGTCTATGGGTGTGGCTTCTAATTCGCTTGATAGCTTTATAAAGCATGAGTTTACCGGATTTTTAGGCAGTTTTTATAGCAGTAGTGGTAAGCTGCCTCAGTTATCAGGTAATCCGGATACAGTCTACGCATTTGAGCCCACAGCCACAAACAAAATACGTATTCTTTCTAAAAACGGTGTCTGGTTTGATAGCAATATTATTTCAGATATGAGTGCTTCGGCTGCATCAAGTAAATATCTCACCTTTATAAGAGGCGATAATGCTCAGTCGGTTATCATTAATCCAACCCTTAATGATGGCAGTGCAGGTATCGTTGTTAAGGAATCCTTCGGTAACGCTTTTGTACCGTTTTTAGTACCGCATTATCAGTATTTATATGTTATAGATTACAGATATTTTTCAGAACTTGATTCCCGCGGTCTTGTGCAGTATACTGCGGATGCGGCGGCTAAAGATGTTATTTTCATAAATAATATATCTGCAACACGTAGTAAAACTCTTATGGGATATATTGATGCGTTTGTAAGGTGAGAAAAAATGGGTAAATCAGATAAAACAAATGTAATGCGTATTCTTGAAAGCGCAAAAATAGAATATACCGGCTTTGAGTATTCTTCTACGCTTACAGAGGGTATTCTGATAGCCGAAGCCTTGGGCGAGCCGGTGGAGTCGGTATTTAAAACACTTGTTACCGAGTCGGACAAAGGTGAGCATTTTGTGTTTGTAATACCCGTAGCCGAAACACTTGATTTGAAAGCCGCCGCGAGAGCGGTGGGTGTAAAAGCCCTTTCGATGCTAAAGCAAAAAGAATTGTTAGCCCTCACCGGTTATATACACGGCGGTTGCTCGCCTGTTGGAATGAAAAAACCGTTTACTACGGTCTTTCACAGTTCGGCAGAAAAATTAGAAGAGTTTTATGTAAGCGCAGGCAAGGTGGGCAGACAAATAAAGGTAAACCCCAAAAGGCTATGCGAATTTATAGGTGCAAGCTTTGGAGATATTATAGTATAAAAATTTAATCCCTCGGTAGAGTGCCGAGGGATTTTTGAATATTCTATTAAGTTTATTTTGACAAGTAAATCAGTAATACCGAAACATCGGCAGGGCTTACACCCGAAATTCTCGAAGCTTGACCTATATTGGCAGGCTTTATTTTTTTGAGCTTTTCTATAGCCTCAAGGCGCAGTCCCTTAATACTGTCATAATCAATATCCTGTGGGATAAGCTTGCTTTCAAGCCTTAGCATTTCGTTTACCTGCGCTTGCTGACGGGTGATATACCCCTCATACTTAATTTCAACCTCAACCTTTTCTCTGACAGAATAGGGCAGTTCGGGACGTTCCGTATCAAAGGGGGCTAACATATCGTAGCTTAACTGCGGTCTTTTAATGAGGTCTGAAAGGCGCATACCCGTTGTCATAATAGCGGTGCCTTTTTCCTCTAAAAGCTGATTAAGCTTTTTGTCAGGTCCTAAAAATGTAGATTTTACACGCTCAATTTCCTGCTCTTTCAGTTCACAACGTTTGCGGAAATCGGCATAGGCCTCATCATCCACAAGGCCTATTTTGTGACCTATAGGCATTAGTCGCTCGTCGGCATTATCCTGTCTTAGCAGTAGTCTGTACTCACTGCGTGAGGTCATCATTCTGTAAGGGTCCATACAGCCCTTGGTTACAAGGTCATCAATAAGAGTGCCTATATAAGAGGATGCACGGGAGAGCACTAACGGCTCTTCGCCCTTAATTTTAAGTGCCGCGTTTATACCCGCCATCAGTCCTTGCGCCGCCGCCTCTTCATAACCCGACGAGCCGTTAAACTGACCTGCACCGTAAAGACCGTCAAGCCCTTTCATTTCGAGTGTAGCCTTTAAAAATAAAGGGTCAACGCAGTCATACTCAATGGCATAGGCATTTCGCATTATTTTTACATCGTTAAGGCAGTCAATGGTTTTATAAAGCTCAATCTGCACCTCTTCGGGCAGGGAAGACGAAAGCCCTTGCAAATACATTTCTTCAGTGTTTTCACCGCAGGGCTCTATAAAAAATTGATGGCGTTTTTTGTCCGCAAAGCGCACGATTTTATCCTCAATGCTAGGGCAGTATCGCGGACCCACACCCTCTATATCACCCGCATACAGCGGTGAGCGGTTAATGTTTTCAAGTATTACACGCTTTGTTTCGTCGTTAGTATATGAAATATGGCAAACAACCTTGTTTTCGGGGTCTTTCTTGGTGGAAAAACTAAAGGGTACGGTGTGCTCGTCACCCGGTTGTACCTCGAGGGCAGAAAAATCAATACTGTCACGAGCTACTCTTGCAGGTGTTCCTGTTTTAAAGCGCCTTAGCGGAATCCCGAGTTTTTTAAGCGACTCTGAAAGGGCAGTCGCGGGGAAGCTACCGTCAGGGCCCGAGGCATAATTTACCTCGCCCACATATATTCTGCCACCTAGGAATGTGCCTGTTGCAATAATTACCGCTTTTGCGGTAAAGTCTGCGCCCAAAAGGGAAAGGCAGTGCCACAAATCACCCTCGCGGTAAACATCGGTAATTTCGCACTGCTTAACGTCAAGACCGTTTTGCAGTTCTACCGCGTGCTTCATATATTCACTGTAGGCTCTGCGGTCTATTTGGGCTCTGAGCGAATGAACGGCAGGTCCTTTGCCGAGATTTAGCATTCTGCTTTGAAGGGTGTGCTTGTCAGCCGCTTTACCCATCTCGCCGCCTAAAGCGTCAAGCTCGCGAACAAGATGCCCTTTAGCCGTACCGCCTATTGAGGGGTTGCAGGGCATATTGCCTATCCAATCAAGTGTTACTGTAAACATAACGGTTTTGCAGCCAAGCCTTGCCGAAGCCAGCGCCGCCTCAATGCCTGCGTGACCGCCACCTATTACCGCTACATCATAGACACCTGCATCATAACTTTTAATTGACAAAAAAATCGCCTCTATTATTTATTTAATAGCTTTTGCTGACGGATATCAACGCCTAAAAACTTGTTCCACTCATATTCGCCGATAAAGCGTGAGGAAATTCTTGCAGTGTACCTAGCTTCAATTTCCTTAATAGAAAGATTTGTATTAATAATTGTGGGTTTTCGGGTTAATATTCTTGTGTTAACAAGGTTATAAAGGGCAGATTTTGTAAACTGTGTTGCCATTTCTGCGCCTAAATCATCGATAACCAAAAGGTCAGAGTTGAGTATTGAATCATACGTACCTCTGCCTTCACCGGAAAATTTTTCAGCCTCTATTCTTGAAAACAGATTTTCTGCCGAGCTGTAAACGGGCAAAAAGCCTTTTTCTATCACACCTGACACAATAGCCAAGGTGAGATGTGTTTTGCCGAGCCCTGCACTGCCTGTAAACAGCAGATTTTTTGAAGAAGCAGGACTGAAGCTCTCGACATAGTCACGGCAAAGCTTTAAAATAGAGGTCATTCTTCTTTTTGGGTTTTCGCCGCTTTCGTCGGTCTTATCGGGATAGTACTCCAAATCAAAGTTTTCAAATCGGCTTTCGCCCAAAGGCATTTCACGCGAAAGCACTTTAACCATAACGAATGCCGCTTCACGCTTAATGCATTCACAAACCTTGCCCGAAACAAGTCCCTCGTCTTTGCACAGTTCACATTCGTATTCAATGTCGGTAATGCCCGCCTTTTTAAGAAGTATAGTCTTTTCGGCGTTAAGTGCCACAGACTGCTCTTTTAAGGCTTCAAGCTTTTCGGTATTACCCGAAAGCGCGGTTAAAGCCAATGAAGCACCGATTTGTGACAGGCTTTGGTCTATAGCGCTGAGTCTCGGCTCTGCTAGATAAGCACTGTTAAGCAGCATTTCTCGTTTTCTTTGCTTTTCTTTAAGCCTTGCAGATTTATTCTCAAATGCCTTTTTGTATGTAGTTTCTTTTGTTATCATAATTTTTCTAATCCTTTGAGTTTATCATTTTTTCAAACAAATCAAGGTCGTACGCCGCAATATCGTTTTGCTCTTTGTTTTCTTTCGGCTTTTTTTCAATATCCTCGGGTTTTGTATAGCCCTTTTTATGCCAGTTTTCTAATATTTTAGCAACATACGCGATAGAAAACTTGGATTTAGTGTCAACACAAGCTTCATAAGCCGCAACCAGCATTTTCTGGGAAAAGCCCCATTCATCTATCCATTTAAGAGATAGCTCAGTTTCCTTTTGGCTGGGCTTTCTGGCTTCAAGACCGAAAGCAGAACAAACTACACGCCACGCTTTTTCGCCCATAGCCATTCTACGAACCTCATTGTCAGCATCGGCTAAGGTTTCAATACCTTTTTTCATCCAATCAAGAGCCATGGTTTCAATAAATCTTACGTTTGCTTTGTCCCGTTCTACTGCAATCTGAACAATGTAGAGTATTAACGAAACATCAATACCGTTATCATCATAAAGCCAAAGCAAAGATTGCTTCTCGTTTGGGGTTAAAAATCTTCCGAATTTAAGCTCTGCTTCTCTTAACATATATGCAATTTTAGGGTCTTCATTACCGCGTCTTGTAACGTCGTTTATAGTAGGCTTTTTCACACGGGCGCTTTTAGCTTTTTGGGGTTTAGGCGCCACTGCTACTATATCCTTCGGGCAAAGCACACCCGCATCTGCCCAATAAAGTAACGCTTCGTTTACCTCGTATTCACTAAGGTCGCAAGCCTCGGCTATAACAGAAATTTCGGCGTCACTCATTATATTTCGCATAATATATAGCAAAACCTTTAAATGCTCGGCCTTGGCGAATTTTAAGTGATTATCCACCACAACGCTCGGCACGGTAAAGGCCGAGGTAAGACAGGCAGGATTTATATAATAATTCATTCTATTACTCCATATAATTAATTTGCAGATATAATAATTATATCAACTAACTTTGATTTTGTAAATAGCAATAATTTTATATTAGAAAATTAGTTTCTGCTATCTTGACAAAAAAGGTGATATGTTATAAAATTAATATGATAATGTTTTGGAGGGGAATTTAATGTCTATTCTTGTCACCGGCGGTGCCGGTTATATCGGAAGCCATACCTGTATTGAGATGCAAAATGCGGGATACGACGTTGTGGTAATCGATAATCTTGATAACAGTAACAGCGAATCTTTAAGAAGGGTAGAAAAAATCACCGGCAAAGCGGTTAAATTCTATAAAGAGGATGTTCGCGATAAAGAGGCTTTGCGCAGAATTTTCACCGAAAATAAGATTGAGGCTGTAATTCATTTTGCAGGTCTTAAGGCGGTAGGCGAATCTGTAAGAG
>CAZNTP010000026.1:0-8319 GCA_964575985.1 uncultured Ruminococcus sp.
TACGGGGTTACACCGTACCTTACTTAAAATACTTCCTTACGTGGTCTGTCCATTAGCATTGTGTTTTTAAGAACACAATGCCTCGATATAAATCTCTAATGAGATTTTCGATATACGCCTTCGGCGTTCGATATGTGCTACGCACTCTATATGCCCTGCGGGGCGTGTGTGGATTTATATCATATCGAATTTACTGTAAAGTAAATATATCGATTTTGCCGTAAGGCAAAAATATCGAATTGCGTAGCAATATATCGACAAAAAATAACTACCCGAAGAAGAACTTAATTTTCTCTTCTGCGGGTAGTTTTGTCTTATAATTACAAGCAGGGAATTCGTATGTCAAATTCCGTTTTCTTGGTTGAAAACTGTCCTTAGGAAACCTGCTACTCGAGAACAGCCCCTTTAAAATTATTTTTTAATGAAATTCAGTATATCACTTATAACCTCTGCCTTGCAGGTGTCATTATGTATTTCGTGCCGACAGTCAGTATATAGTTTCATTTCTGCTTTGGCACCGCTTTTAATCAGGTCGTTATAGACCTGTGTTACACCCTTACCGTAATTACCGACGGGGTCATCCTTACCGGAAATCAAGAATATAGGCATTGTTTTAGAAATTTCGTTGTACCATTTTCTTTGGTTGCAAACAGAATTTAGCATTATAAGGTCGTGCATAGCAGAAACGGTAAAAGAAAATGTGCAAAACTTATCGGCCGCATATTTCTCTATAACATCCTTATCTTTAGTCAGCCAATTATATTTGGAACTACCGTCAAATTTTTTGTTATATGAGCCAAAAGCCGTATTAATTACGGTTTTTGAAATATGGTGGTCGCCCTTTATTGATTTTAAAATATTTGTTAACAGCAGACCCACATTTGAAAGTGGATTTTTACCACCCGTACCGCAAATAATAAGCTTTTCGTAAAGACTTTCAAAGCTTACTGCCGCTAAGCGTGCAATAAACGAGCCCATAGAGTGTCCCATTAAATAAAATGGTTTATCGGGGTAGAGATGTTTTACCGAAAGGGCAAAGGCCTCAACATCGCTTATTAGATATCGCCAACCGTTTTTGGCGGCAATAAAACCAAGCTCGCTATCGTTTTTAGCGGTTTTACCGTGACCTAAATTATCAAAACCGAAAGCAACATAACCGCTTTCTGCTATGGCAGACATTAAATGGTCATATCGTTCTATATACTCGGTCATACCGTGTACAATATGAAGCACACCTTTAATCTCACCCTCTGGGATATAAATTCTTCCCACAAGGGTATGGATATTGTCGGTGCTTTTCACGGTCATTTCTTTAATTTCAAAGGACATTCGCTCACACTCCCGAAAAGGTTTTACTAACTGCGTTTTTCCAACCCTTTAAAAGCTTGGTGCGCGTGTTTTGGCTGATTGAGGGTGAAAACTTGGTGGTATCAGATGTAATGTTTGTAAGTTCGGTTTTATTATCCCAAAATCCAACCGCAAGACCTGCCAAGAAAGCGGCGCCTAAAGCGGTAGCCTCAGCATTAGAGGGGCGGATAATTTCGGTGTTTGAAATATCTGCCTGAAACTGCATAAGAAAGCCGTTTGCTGCGGCCCCGCCGTCTACACGCATAGAGCCGATATCAAGCTTGCTATCGGCAATCATAGCGGTTAAAAGGTCGTTTGATTGATAGGCAATAGACTCGAGCGCGGCTCTTACAATATGCTTTTTATTACTGCCTCGGGTAAGTCCGCAAATAGTGCCCTTGGCATACATATCCCAATAGGGTGCACCAAGTCCTGCAAAGGCGGGAACTATGTAAACACCGCCGTTTGTGCCAGCTTCTACAGCGTAACGCTCACTGTCGGATGCTTTTTTAAGAATTCCTAATTCGTCACGCAACCATTGGATTACTGCACCGCCTATAAACACACTGCCCTCTAATACATATTGCGGTTTTTCGTTCTTTGAAAAAGCACCAAGGGTAGTGATTAGTCCGTTTTGACTTAAAACGGCTGTCTCGCCTGTGTTCATAAGTAAAAAGCAACCTGTACCATAGGTGTTTTTAACATCACCCGAATTAAAGCAACGCTGACCGAAAAGAGCAGCCTGCTGGTCGCCCGCAATACCTGAAACGGCAATATTTTCGCCTAAAATATTGATTTTGCCGTATATTTCACTGCTTGATTTAACCTGCGGCAGCATACTTTCGGGTATACCCAAAATATCCAAAAGCTTTTTATCCCAACAAAGCTTATGAATATCGAAAAGCATTGTTCTTGAAGCGTTTGTATAGTCGGTTACGTGGATTTTACCGCCCGACAACTTCCATATAAGCCAAGTGTCAACAGTACCGAACAAAAGCTCGCCGTTTTGGGCTTTTTCCATTGCACCGTCAACATTATCAAGTATCCATTTAATTTTTGTGGCACTGAAATATGCATCTATTGGAAGACCTGTGGTTTTTCTGATATAATCCTCTAAACCTTGCGATTTTAGTTCTTCGCATATATCGGCAGTTCTGCGGCATTGCCATACAATAGCATTATAAACAGGTTTTCCTGTAGTTTTATCCCACACGACTGTAGTTTCACGCTGATTGGTAATTCCAACGGCCGCAATTTCAGAAGCATCTGCACCGATTTTTGCAATAGCTTCTGTGAGAGCAGAATACTGTGCCGAATAAATCTCTAACGGGTCGTGCTCAACAAAAGCTTCTTTTGGGTAAATTTGTGTAAATTCGTGTTGACTGACAGATACAGGCGTGCCGTTTTTATCAAACAAAATAGCGCGTGCGCTTGTAGTGCCTTCATCTAAAGAAAGTATATACTTTTTCATTACTTTTCAACCCTCGGTACGCGGGAAGATATACCGCATACAATTTCATAGTTAATTGTACCGCAAAGCTCGGCTAATTCGTCTGCCAAAAGTTCTTTGCCAAATAAAATCACCTCGTCACCCATTTTAACATCAGGAATATCGGTAACATCGACAGTAATTTGGTCCATACAAACTCTGCCTATAAGCCTGGCTCTTTTGCCGTTTATAAGAACATAAGCCTTGTTTGAAAGTGTTCTCGGATAACCATCTCCATAGCCTATAGAAACGGTGGCTATGCGCATTTTTTTATCAGCCTTAAAGGTTCTGCCGTAGCTTACAGTGTCATCTACATCAATTTCCTTTACCATAGAGACAACCGATTTTAAGGTCATTACAGGTTTTAAACTACAATTGAGTTCTGGTGCAGAAGAGGGGGAAAGACCGTAGAGAATAATACCGGGTCTACACATATTAAGGTGCTTGTTACTGTCAAGTAACAGTGCCGCAGAATTACAGCAGTGACAAATTTCGGGAGAAAGTCCTGCATTTTTTAAGATTTTAACAGCGCTTGTAAATCTGTTGAATTGCGCATCTGTAAAACCGTCTTCGGTGGCGGCGCTTCTGTCAGATACTGCAAAATGGGTGAATACGCCCTCAAGTTTTAAACCGTTAAGGTTAGCAGATTTTATTGCATCGTCAATACCTGAAAGTTCATCGTTTCGGCAGTCAAACCCTAAGCGTGACATACCTGTGTCAAGCTTTAGGTGAATTTGAATTTCACCGTTTTGATTGTTTGCTTCGTGTGATAATGCATTGGCATATTCCAAGGAATAAACACATTGCGAAATGTTGTATTTAATAAGTGTGTCGGCACATTCGGGCGGTGTGTAGCCCAAAATTAAAATAGGCTTTTTAATATCCAAACTGCGAAGCTGTATTGCCTCTTCAATATTGGAAGCCGCGAAAAAATCTGCGCCGTTTTTATCCAAAATGGGTGCGACTATTGCTACACCGTGACCGTAAGCATTGGCCTTTACAACCGCCATAATTTTAGAGTCCGGTGTTCTTTCTTTAATTATTTTAAAGTTATGTACAAGGGCATCGGTATCGATTTCTGCCCAAGCTCTGTGTAAAAAAAACATTGCAATACACCTTTATAAAAGTATTATGAATTCCTGATTTTTCTACTTGCAAGGCTTGCAAGCGGGATAAAAATAATGCTTAGTATAAGCCAAAGAAAAGAATATAACGCGCAAATCTGACCGCATAAATTAAGGGGCATTTTACTGTAATCCCAAACATTCTTCTTTAATATTATATTAAAGATAACACCGAAAATAAACTCTATGGATGTTATAAATGCACAGCCTAAAATAGCCTTGACAAAAAGACCTATATTTTTGAGTTTTTCGTCTAATTTTGCGAAAAACATAAAGCAAATACCACCGGCAGTAAGCATTGACCAATGGGTATAACCTCGCCAAAGTATCTCCAAAAGACCGTAGCCTAAGGCACCTATTGAAAATAGTACAAGCTTTTCCTTGTTTTTACTCATATAACCACCCTAAAATATTTTGGGTGGTTTTTAATAGATTATACGTTAAATCTGAAGAGAACGATGTCGCCGTCGTTCATAACGTATTCCTTGCCCTCGCTTCTGACTAAGCCTTTTTCTTTAGCAGTTACCATATTGCCGCCACAGTCCATAAAATCCTTGTATGCAATAACCTCGGCGCGAATAAAGCCGCGCTCAAAGTCGGAGTGAATTTTACCTGCCGCCTGCGGTGCTTTTGTACCGTTTGTAATGGTCCATGCTCTGACTTCGGGCTTACCTGCGGTAAGATAGGAAATCAGACCTAAAAGCGAATAGCATTTTTGAATCATACGGTCAAGACCAGAGCGCTCAAGACCGAGTTCTTCTAAGAACATTACCTTTTCTTCGTCGCTAAGTCCTGAAATTTCAGCCTCTAAAGCGGCGCAGATAGGCAAAATCTCTGCTTTTTCTCGGTTTGCTATTTCCTTAACCTTATTATAGTTTTCGTTACCCTCAATTCCTGAGGAAAAATCATCCTCACTCATATTGCAGGCATAGATAACGGGCTTAGCCGAAAGCAGAGCGGTGGTATTGATTACTTCTTGTTCGGTTTCGTCATTAATATCAATAGAACGTGCGGGAAGACCCTTTTCAAGATGCTCTATAAGTCTTCTTAAAAAGTCAACCTCGCCCTGTAGCTTTTTGTCGCCCTTTAACGCCTTGCTTGCTTTATCCAAACGGCGTTGCGCCATCTCAATATCCGAGAATATAAGCTCTAAATTAATAGTTTCAATATCTCTTTCAGGGTCAACTGAGCCTTCAACGTGGATAATATCATCACTCTCAAAGCAACGAACAACGTGGACTATAGCGTCAACCTCACGTATATTGCTTAAAAATTTGTTGCCAAGACCCTCGCCCTTAGAAGCGCCCTTTACAAGACCTGCAATATCCACAAATTCAATAACAGCAGGGGTGAATTTATCGGGATTATAAATTTCGGCTAACTTTTCGAGTCTTTCATCGGGAACGCTAACCATACCTACGTTTGGCTCAATAGTGCAAAACGGGTAGTTGGCAGACTGTGCGCCTGCGTTAGTTATAGCATTAAAAAGGGTTGATTTTCCAACATTAGGTAGTCCCACCATACCAAGCTTCATTACAAATTACATCCTTTAAACTTTAATTTTTATACAATTATATAACTTTCATTTGATATTATCAAGAAAAAACTTATATTTTACTATAAAAACCTTTGCTTTTTATAGCGAATTATAGTATAATTTACTGTGTTAATTTATATCTTTTAGGGAGGTATTGTGGTGCATACGAATTTTAGCGTTGCTTTAAGCCGTATTATTAAAGAATTTTCGCTTGAAATTTTAAGCCTTAAGAGCTCTGCTGATGATATTATGATTTCTTCTACTGAAATTAACCGTCCGGGTCTTCAAATGGCGGGTTACTTTGAGTTTTTTGATGAAAAGCGTATTCAGATAATCGGCAAGAGTGAGGAAAGCTTTTTAGAGCGCTTTACCGAAGAAAAGGCGGAAAAACGTCTTCGTGAATTCTTTTCACGCAAGCCGGCGGCGGTTGTGATTTGCCGCGATTTAGAAATTAGTGATATGTATACGGAAATTGCTGAGGAATTTGGTGTTCCGTTACTTCGCTCAAAGGAGTCCACTTCGGATTTTACGGCGGCGCTTATTGCTTTTTTAAGTTTGCATTTAGCACCGCGTGTAACACGTCACGGCGTGCTTGTTGAGGTTTACGGTGAGGGTATTTTACTCTTAGGTGAAAGCGGTGTCGGTAAAAGTGAAACCGCAATAGAGCTTGTTAAAAGAGGTCACCGCCTTATAGCAGACGATGCGGTAGAAATCAGACGTGTTTCAAGTAAATCACTCGTTGGTACTGCGCCCGATAATATAAGGCATTTTATCGAGCTTAGAGGTATAGGTATTATAAACGCCAGTCGTATTTTCGGCGCGGGCTCGGTAAAACTAACAGAAAAAATTGACCTTGTAATTAATCTCGAGCAATGGGATGTAAATAAGGTTTATGACAGAATGGGGCTTGACAGTCAAACCACCGAAATTTTAGACCTTCCCGTTCCGTCACTTACAATCCCTGTAAAACCGGGACGAAATTTAGCGGTTATTATTGAGGTTGCGGCTATGAACAGCCGTCAGAAAAAGCTTGGCTATAATGCGGCTGAGGATTTACTCAAGCGTCTTGGTATGACAGATGATGAGTCGGTTAAGGATACAGATACTACACCTGTTAATCCTTTTTAATAGAAAATTTAGGAGTCTTTAAAATGTACAAATTAGGAATTGATTTAGGCGGCACTAACATTGTAGCGGGTGTTGTTGACGAAAATTATAAAATTATAGCTACTGCAAAAAGAAAAACCAACTGTCCGCGCCCTGCAGAAGAAATTGTTGACGATATGGCGGCTGTAGCTATGGAAGCAATAGAGGCGGCAGGTCTTAAAAAAGAAGATATTGAGGCCGCAGGTGTGGGCTCACCCGGCGCTATTGACCCCAATAAAGGTGTTGTGTGCTACGCGAACAATCTTAGCTTCTTTAATGTGCCTATGGCTCAGATGCTTAAAGAGCGTACAGGAATTGATTTTTATCTTGAAAACGATGCAAATGCCGCGGCTTACGGTGAATTTGTAGCAGGCGCCGGCAAGGGAACAAATAATTTTGTTATGATTACCTTGGGTACCGGTGTTGGCGGCGGTATTATAATTAACGGCAGACTTTATTCGGGCTCTAACTATGCCGGTGCAGAGCTTGGCCACATGGTTATAAGTATGGACGGTGAAATGTGCGGTTGCGGCAGACAAGGCTGTTGGGAGGCTTATGCTTCGGCTACAGCGCTAATCCGCCAGACAAAGCAGGCTATGATTAAATACCCCCAAAGTGTTATGTGGGAGATGTGCAAAAACGATATTAACGCTGTAAACGGCAGAACTGCCTTTGATGCTATGCGCAAGGGTGACGAGGCAGGTAAGCAGGTGGTTGATAAATATATTTACTATATTTCAGTAGGTATAGCCAATAATATCAATATTTTTCAGCCTGAAATTATTTGCATTGGCGGCGGTGTTTCTAACGAGGGTGATAATTTAATTAACCCTATAAAGAAATTTGTTATGGGTGATAACTATGCCCGTAATGTTGAGGGCGGTTGCGAAATTAAAACCGCGCAGCTTGGTAATGATGCAGGCATCATAGGTGCCGCATATATCTGTAATTTATACAAATAAATGTGTAAGGGGTCCGCTATGAACTATAAGGCTTTTGAAGAATTTTGTAATTGTGAAAAAATTGAATACAAATTGGAAGAGCCTATGTGCTGTCACACAAGCTTTAAAATTGGTGGACCCGCTGATTTTTTTATTAATGTTACATCGGTTGAGTTGCTACAAAAAGCACTGTTAAAGCTTGCCGAACTTAAAATACCGTATTTTATTCTTGGAAAAGGCTCTAATCTTTTGGTTTCGGATAAGGGTGTTGACGGTGTTGTTATAAGTCTTGCCGATTTGAATGAGGTTACTGTTGATGACAATGTGATTTCGGTAGGTGCGGGGGCTTCTTTAGCATCGGTCTGCATTACTGCCGCAGAAAATTCACTTTCGGGACTTGAATTTGCTTACGGTATACCCGCTTCTGTCGGTGGTGCGCTTTATATGAATGCAGGCGCTTACGGCGGCGAGATGGCGGGTGTCGTTATAAAGGCGGATTTTGTAGATAAAAATGGCGCAATCGGTGAAATTTCCGCCGAAGAAATGAAGCTTGGCTACAGAACGAGCGCTTTTAAACACAGTGATAAAATAATTACCCGTGTTTATTTTAAACTGGAAAAGGGTAATAAGACCGAAATACGAGCCGCAATGGATGATTTTTTGGGTCGCCGTAGGACTAAGCAACCATTAGAATATCCAAGCGCAGGGAGCACCTTTAAAAGACCTGAGGGCTAT
>CAZNTP010000026.1:8329-17114 GCA_964575985.1 uncultured Ruminococcus sp.
GCAGGCGCATTAATTGAAAAAAATAATCTTAAGGGCGTAAGTATAGGCGGTGCCATGGTCAGTGAAAAACACGCGGGCTTTGTTATAAACTTTGGGGGTGCTACCTGTGAGGATGTTAAAAAGCTGATTGCTCATATAAAGGATACCGTTTATAAGGCTGATAATGTGGAACTAGAGCCCGAAGTTATATTTGTGGGCAGAGGTTAAAAATTTATGGAATTACTAATTGTAACAGGAATGTCAGGCGCGGGTAAATCTCAAGCCGCAAACGCACTTGAAGATATGGGATATTACTGTGTGGATAATATTCCACCACAGATAATACCCGATTTTATAGATTTAGCTTCTCGCAGTGGTGAAAAGCTAAAACAAATTGCAATAGTTACCGATGTTCGCGGCGGAGATATGTTTACTGAAATTTCTGCCGTTTTGAATGATTTAAAAAATAATAATATACCTTTTAAAATTCTTTTTCTCGACGCGGCTGATACAGTCTTAATTCACCGATATAAAGAAAACCGAAGAAAGCATCCGCTGAGTAGTGTGGATATTTCTTTGGCAGATGCTGTAAAAAAGGAAAGGGAAATGCTGTCTACCCTTAGAAATAGCGCGGATTTTATTATTGATACAAGCTATATTTCAATAGCTCAGCTAAAGGCAAAGCTTTCGGATACCTTTTTTGGCAGTGTGGACGGTGTGCTTAAAATTCAATGTAAGTCGTTTGGCTTTAAATACGGTGTAGATACAGAGGCGGATTTAGTATTTGATGTAAGGTGCCTTCCTAATCCCTTCTATGTAGCAGAGCTTAAAGAAAAGACGGGTCTTGATAAGCAGATTCAGGACTATGTTTTAAATAGTAATGAAAGTATGGACTTTTTAAATAAATTAACTGCTTTTTTAGACACTGCCGTTCCGCTTTATGCTGAAGAGGGTAAAAGTCAATTAACAATTGCTTTTGGTTGTACAGGCGGTAAGCACCGCTCGGTTACCTTTGCCGAGCTTGTTGCCAAGCATCTGAAAGCCAAGAAATATAACTGTGTTACAGTACATCGCGACATACAAAAAAGGTGATTTAAAATGTCTTTTTGTGTACAGGTTAAGAATGAACTGATTTCTATAAGACCGTCAGGCTGCTGCAAACCGTCCCTAGTTTACGGTTTTATGCTATTTGGCAGGTCTTTTTCTTTAAAGAGCATTAGTCTTCAAACGGCTAACGAAAGTGTTGCAAGGGCTTATTGTGACCTTATTTTCTCAGTCTATAAAATTAACCCCACTTTAAAATGCGGCGGCAATATTAAGCCTACATATAAAGCTGATATTATTTCTGAGGCGGACAGGCTAAAAATTTTAGCCACGGTCGACTTTGGTATTGGGGAAAATGTGATTGATAAGTCATTTTTTCATAGAGACTGTTGCGCCCAAAGCTTTATAAGAGGGGCTTTTTTGGCATGCGGAAATATTAACGACCCCGAAAAAGAGTACCGCGCAGAATTCAATGTTAAAAACGAAAAATTGGCAGAGGAACTGTGTGAACTGTTAAAAAATTACGGTATTGTAATGAAAAAATCCGTTCGTCAGTCGGGAGTACAGCTATACGTTAAGGAAAGCAGTGCGGTTGAGGATTTACTAACCCTTATGGGTGCAGGCAAAAAAACTCTTGATATTATTGATACTAAAATACTGAAAGAGGTAAAAAATAATATCAACCGTGTTGGTAATTTCGACAGTGCTAATATTTCAAGAACGGTTGAGGCTTCTATTAAACAACGTACCGCAATAGAGTATCTTGAAAAGGCGGACAGGCTTTATAGTCTGCCGCAAGAACTGCTTGATGCGGCTTTGCTTAGAAAGAATAATCCAAATGCAACCTTAAAAGAGCTTTGCCGTTTGTCAGATACACCGCTTACAGTCTCGGGACTTAATCACAGACTTAAAAAAATTGTAGCAATTTACGAAGAAATAAAAAAATAATTCGGAATTCGTAATCGTAATTCGGAATTGGAGAATAAGTATGAAAACAGATAATGTTATTGTAAATAAGAGTAAAGCATTTGCTCTTAGAATAATAAAATTATACAAATATCTTATACGCGAATATAATGAATATGTTATTTCAAAGCAAATCTTAAAAAGTGGTACGAGTATAGGTGCTAATGTTAAAGAAGCTATAAGAGCGCAAAGTAAACCGGATTTTTATGCTAAATTAAATATAGCTTTAAAAGAGGCAAGTGAAACAGAATATTGGTTAGAATTGTTGAATGAAAGTGAATATATAGACGATGAAAGTTTCCAAAGTGTGTATGAGGATTGTCAAGAATTAATTAAGCTTTTAGTATCAATAACTAAGACGCAAAAAATTTAATTCCGAATTACGCATTACGAATTCCGAATTAAAGAAAGGTGGTAAGGTTTATGAATTTTACTCATTTACACGTGCATACGGAGTACAGCTTGCTTGACGGTTGCTCAAGAATCAAGCAGCTTATTGACAAAGCGGCCGAGCTCGGTCAAAAAAGCCTTGCCATAACCGACCACGGCGTTATGTACGGCGTTATTGATTTTTATAAATATGCAAAGTCCAAAGGTGTTAAGGCGATTGTTGGTTGTGAGGTTTACGTTGCCAACAGAACCCGTTTTGACAAGCAAAAGGGTATAGACGGTTATTCGCACCTTGTTTTGCTGTGCAAAAATTATGACGGGTATAAAAACCTTATTAAAATGGTCTCTGCAGGCTTCACAGAAGGCTTTTATTCGAAGCCACGTGTAGACCGCGAATTGCTGGAAAAGTACAGTGACGGTCTAATAGCGCTTTCTGCCTGCCTTGCAGGTGAAATACCCAAAAAGCTTTTAAACGGTGAGTATGATAGAGCTAAAGAAATTGCACTTTGGTACAAGGATGTTTTCGGTGAGGGAAATTATTATTTAGAAATTCAGGACCACGGCATCAGAGAGCAAAAAATAGTTAATCCGCAGATTATAAGGCTTTCTCGCGAAACAGGAATACCGCTTGTTGCGACAAATGATGTGCATTATATAAATGCAGAGGATTACCGTATGCATAAGGTGCTTCTTTGTGTCCAGACGGGAACTACCGTTAATGATGAAAATGCGTTGGAATTTAAAACAAATGAGTTTTATCTGAAAACTGCACAAGAGATGGCAGGACTTTTTGAGAGCACACCCGAAGCCATTTCGAATACCGAAAAAATTGCGGAATGCTGTAATTTAGAGTTTGAATTTGGAAAAATCAAACTGCCGAGAGTTGATATAGGAGAAAGCGACCATTTTGAGTATTTTAAGCAAAAATGTCTTGAGGGTATGCACAGAATTTACGGCGCTAATCCCGATAAGACCGTCACAGACAGACTCGACTATGAGCTATCGGTAATAAACAAAATGGGCTATGTTGATTATTATTTAATAGTAGCCGATTTTGTAAACTACGCTAAAAGCCATGGCATACCCGTAGGCCCAGGCAGAGGCTCGGGTGCGGCAAGTCTTGCGGCTTACTGTATAGGCATTACAGGTGTTGACCCTTTAAAATATAATCTCTATTTTGAGCGTTTTTTAAATCCCGAAAGGGTTTCAATGCCCGACTTTGATATAGACTTTTGCTATGTTAACCGCCAAAAAGTAATTGATTATGTAATAGAAAAATACGGGGCAGACAGGGTATCCCAAATAGTTACCTTTGGTACAATGGCGGCAAGGGGCGCTATAAGAGATGTCGGCAGGGCGCTTGATATACCTTATGCCGTTTGTGACCGTGTAGCAAAGCTAGTGCCGCAATCGGTTGGAATGACATTGTCGCGCGCATTAGAGGGCTCTGCAGAGCTTAGAGCGCAATACGAAAACGATCAACAGATTAAAGAGCTTATTGATATGTCCTTAAAGCTTGAGGGTATGCCAAGGCATGCGTCCACACACGCGGCAGGTGTTGTGATTTCGGACAAGCCTGTGTCGGAATATGTACCGCTCTCGGTTAACGACGAGGCAGTAGTAACCCAATATACAATGACAAGTCTTGAAGAATTGGGACTTCTTAAGATGGACTTTTTGGGACTTCGTAACCTTACTGTAATTGAGGATACCCAAAAATATATAAGAAAATATAACCCTGATTTTGATATCGAGAAAATACCCCTTGACGACGAAATGACATATACTATGATGGGCAAGGGGCTTACCGACGGTGTATTTCAGTTTGAGTCTGACGGTATGAAAAATGTGCTACGGCAGTTTGGACCCCGAAGCATAGAAGATTTAACCGCTATACTCTCCCTTTACCGACCAGGGCCCATGGATTCTATTCCAAAGTATATTCACAACAAGCATAACCCTGAGGATATAACCTATGAAACACCGCTTTTAAAGCCAATACTTGATGTAACCTACGGCTGTATTGTTTATCAGGAGCAGGTAATGCAGGTGTTCAGAGCCTTGGCAGGTTATTCTTTGGGACGCGCTGATATTGTGCGACGCGCTATGGCTAAGAAAAAGCACGAGGTTATGCGCAAGGAACGTGAATTTTTTCTGCACGGCGAAAAGGATGAAAACGGTAATGTTATAACTGAGGGCGCAATAGCGCGTGGGGTTAGCGAGGATGCCGCAAACCGCATTTTTGACGATATGTCAAGCTTTAGCTCTTATGCCTTTAATAAAGCGCATGCGGCGGCTTATTCATTCGTAGCGTATAGAACAGCTTACCTTAAATGTCACTATCCGTCAGAGTATTTTGCCGCTTTGATGACAAGTATGATGGATAGCGCGACAAAGATAGCGCTTTATACGGCGGAGTGTAAGAAAAACGGTGTTAAGGTTTTACCGCCCTCTGTAAATTACAGTGACAGTGGCTTCACACCTGACGGAAAAACCATTCGCTTTGGTCTTTTAGCTGTTAAGAATTTAGGTCTTGGCATAATTGAAAGACTGATACGTGAACGCGAGCAGAACGGAAAATATACCTCTATGTATGATTTCTGCCTTAGAAATTATTCGAGAGAATTTAACCGAAAAGCACTTGAAGGTCTTATAAAAAGTGGCGCTTTGGACGGTTTAGAGGATAACCGCCGACAAATGCTTTATAATATAGAAGGGGTGCTTTCTGCAGTAGAAAATGAAAGGCGTTTTTCTGCAGAAGGTCAGCTTAATCTTTTTGAGGAAATGGATTCCCCGAATGTATTTATACCCGAAAAGATGCCCGAAATGGACGAGGATTTAAAATTAGAGCTCGAAAAAGAGGCAACAGGTCTTTACCTTTCGGGACATCCGATGGAAAAATATTCAGCCTTTCTATCGGGTGCCGGTTATGCAGAAATTTCGGACATAATAAACGGTAAGTATACCGACGGTCAGCGCGTGACGATAGCCGGCATTATAAGCAGATTAAAGGTTCGTCAGCTTAAAAATAACAGTCTTTTGGCTTCGGCCGTAATTGAGGATATTACCGCATCGCTACCAATCACAATATTCTCAAAGGCCTATACCGAATACAAGGAATTGCTTTCTTCTAAAGAGCCTGTAATTCTTACGGGTAAAATCGCCGAAAGGGAAGACCGCGATACCGAAATTCTGTGCGAACGCGTTGAAATTTTGCCTAAAAGTATTGCTTTGCAGGCTACAAATAAAAAAACCATGAAAAAGGGACTTTATTTGAAGCTTAAAAATACAGATGACAGTGTATTTGCTACTGTGAAAGAAAAATTGGCAGAATATAGGGGCAATACACCGGTAATAATCTATTGCACAGACACAAATAAAAAACTCGAAGCCCCGCGCGGACTTTGGGTTAGGGCTGATGACAGGTTAATTTCATCATTATTTGATATTTTAGGCGAAAAAAATGTTAAACTTGTAAATTAACAGTTGAAAAAGTCGAACGAATGGTATATAATATACATTCAAAACTTGATTGCTAATTTTTGGAGATGATATATATGAAAACAATTGGTGTACTAACGAGCGGTGGCGACGCACCGGGTATGAACGCTGCAATTCGTGCAGTAGTCAGAACGGCTCTTTCTATGGGCATTAAGGTTAAGGGTATAAGACGCGGTTATAACGGTCTTATCGAGGGTGATGTTTTTGATATGGACGTTCGTTCTGTATCTGATATTATTCACCGCGGCGGTACAGTACTTTTTACCGCGAGAAGTCCTAAATTCAAGACCGAAGAGGGTATAAATGAAGCGGTTGAAAACTGTAAGAAATTCGGTATTGAGGGTATTGTTGTAATCGGCGGTGATGGTTCTTTCAGAGGCGCCAGAGATTTATCCCTCAAGGGTATTCCTTGTGTTGGTATTCCCGGCACTATTGATAATGATATTGTTTCTACAGACTATACCATCGGTTTTGATACCGCTATGAATACTGTTCTTGATATGGTTGACAAGCTTCGTGATACCTGTCAGTCACACGACCGTTGCAGTGTTGTTGAGGTTATGGGTAGAAGAGCAGGTCACGTGGCGCTTCAGTGCGGTATTGCGGTTGGTGCTACTGCAATTATGGTGCCTGAGGTTGAAAGCAATGTTGACGATATTATTGAAAAAATTGAAGAAACCCGTAAAACAGGAAAAGAGCATTTCATAATTATGGTTGCCGAGGGTGTTGGCGGCGTTGAAGAGATGGCCAAGAAAATAGAGGATGTTACAGGTATTGAAACCCGCGCTACAATACTCGGTCACGTTCAGCGTGGCGGTAACCCTACAGTTCGTGACCGCGTTCGTGCAACACAAATGGGCTATGCCGCAGTAAAACTTTTAAGTGACGGTATAGGCAACAGGGTTATTGCTATGAAGAATAACTCAATTGTTGATTATGATATTTATGAGGCTCTCGCTATGGAAAAGCCGCTTGATATGGCGATGTACGAGATAGCAAATATTACTTCTATTTAAATTTTCAGGGACGGCACCGCATCATAAGTGCTGTCCCATATTTTTTAGTGAGGCAAGATAAATGACAAACGAAAAGGTTTTAGTCGGAATGAGCGGCGGTGTGGATTCTTCAGTTACCGCTAAGCTTTTATTGGATAAAGGTTATATAACCGCAGGTGTCACATTAGAGCTTTGTGACGGTGAAAATGACCGCAACATAAAGGATGCACGTGCGGTTTGCGATAAAATGGATATCGCGCATTATTCAGTAAACCTCAGAAACGAGTTTTCTAAATATGTTATAGGCGATTTTATCGGGCAGTATAAAAAAGGAAACACCCCAAATCCTTGCATTGTTTGCAATCGCCACATTAAGTTCGGCGCTATGCTTGATACTGCGCTTTCTATGGGCTTTGATAAAATTGCCACAGGTCATTACGCAAGAATAAAGCGTAATGAAAACGGCAGGTATTTGCTGCTTAAAGCATTGGATGAAAGTAAAGACCAATCCTATGTGCTCTACGGTCTTTCACAAAATCAGTTAAAGCACGTTTTGTTTCCTTTGGGAGAGCTTACAAAGACCGAGGTGCGTGACATAGCGGTAAACGAGGGTTTTATAAATGCTGACCGTCCCGACAGTCAGGATATATGCTTTGTGCTTGACGGTGACTATGCAAGCTTTATAGAAAAAGCGGATAATTATGTAGCCCCTCGGGGAAATTATATAGATATTAACGGTAATGTTTTAGGTGAGCACAAGGGGATAATACACTATACCTTAGGTCAAAGAAAGGGCTTGGGTATAGCACTTGGAAAACCTGCTTTTGTAATAGATAAAAATGCTCAAACAAATGATGTAATTATAGGTGACGAGGAGCATCTCTTTAAAAAAGAGGTAATTGTCACAGATGTTAATTTTATCCCGTTTGACAGTCTTAACAGTGAAATGTGTGTTACTGCAAAACTCCGATACAGACACAAGGCGGCAAAGGCTAAAATTTCACCTTTAGAAGACGGTAATGTGAAAATTATGTTTGATGAGCCACAGCGTGCCGCAAGCCCCGGACAAGCGGCTGTATTTTATGACGGCGAAACTGTTTTGGGCGGCGGAACAATAATATAAAAATTAATTTTTTAAAGTGTATATTCTTATTTAATCTAAGCAAACTATTTTCATAGGAGGAGATTTCTATGAAAAAAATATTATCTGCATTACTTGCTTTATCACTAATTTTCTCCTTTGCGGCTTGCAGAGGCAATAGGGATAATAACGGTAATAACAATAGCACCAACAACGATATTATGAATAGTGGAACTACTGATAGCGGTAACGATGGCAAACTTAATGATAATGATACCAATAGTAGTAATCACAGTGACAACGGTTCAACGAACAGCAACGGTGCAGCTGGTGATTTAATAGAATCTGTTATGCCTTAATAATTTATTAAAGCAAAGCGCCCCTTGGATTTCCAATGGGCGCTTTAAAATAGTGATTACATCAAACTTTTGAAAAGAGCTTTAATATCCTCTTCACTTACATCTCTCGGGTTACCCGGACGGCAGGCATCGGCAAAAGCATCGGCAGCTAAAGCATCAATATCATTCTCATTTACAATGCCTTTAAGTGTTGTAGGAATACCAACATCCTCTGCGAGCTTGCGAACGGCTTCAACAGCGGCTTTGCGGTATTCATCCTGAGTCATTGCGTCAACACCCTCAACACCCATAGCCTTTGCAATGTCCTTATACTTTTCACCTGTATACTCAGCGTTATAAGCCATAACAGTAGGTAGAAGAATTGCGCAAGCCTTACCGTGAGGTGTGTCATAATAAGCAGAAAGTGTGTGAGCCATTGAGTGATCAACACCAAGACCAACGTTTGAGAAGCCCATACCTGCAACATACTG
>CAZNTP010000027.1:0-16343 GCA_964575985.1 uncultured Ruminococcus sp.
CGAACCCCGGACCGACCGGTTATGAGCCGGTTGCTCTAACCAACTGAGCTAACGCCCCAAGCAAGCAAAAATTATTATACCATAAAATACGAATTTGTCAATACCAAAATCGCAAATTCGAAAAGTTTTTCTTCGACAACAATTGACATTTAATGGGTGCTATTTTTTAAAAAATCTTCCCATACTTTGCAATAAAAATACTTTTTGTAAAAATAATGCTTGATTTTTGTAAAAGTATGTGGTAATATATGTAATACAATTCGACGAGGAGGTATTTTTTTATGGAAGAAAAACTAAAAATTGTCATTGCTGATGACACAACCGAATTAGGCAAGAACTGTGCCAAAGCATTTGCAAGCTACGGTATGAATGTTGTACTATGCGAAAAGGACGGTAGGAGTGTTTTGGATAAAATTAAAGCTGAAAAGCCTGACATTGTTCTTGCAGATGTGTTTATGCCCAATCTTGATATATTGGGTGTACTCAGCGGAATAAAGGATATGAATATCAAGGAAAAGCCGATGGTTATGGCAATGTCCGGTTTTGATAACCCAAGGCTCGAAAAAGAAATGATTGAAGCCGGTGCCAGCTATTATTTTCTAAAGCCGTTTGACATTAACACAATGGCAGAAAGGCTGATTCAACTCTCAGGCTGGAAAAATGAAAAGGAACCTTTGGTCATTAAGAATAATATTCTCACCGACCCCGAACTTGAAGTAATGATAACCGAGATAATACATCAAATAGGTGTTCCCGCTCATATTAAAGGTTATCATTATTTAAGGGAAGCAATTATACTCTCTGTTAAAAACAGTGATATTGTAAATTCTGTAACAAAGCTTTTGTACCCTACTGTTGCTAAAACCTATCACACAACAGCATCCCGTGTAGAACGGGCAATTCGTCACGCAATAGAAGTTGCTTGGGACAGAGGCGACCTTGATGTACTTAACTCTTACTTCGGTTATACGATACAAAACGACCGCGGCAAGCCAACCAACAGCGAATTTATTGCTATGATTAGTGATAAATTACGTCTAAAGCTTAAAATTGGATAAGACTAAAAAAAGACTGTTCTGCCAAATTTTGCAGAACAGTCTTTTTAAAATTATTATCTTTCTTTTCCTATAAAGAATATTGCAAGCGTACCCGGACCTGCGTGAGCCGCAATTACAGGGTCAATCATATTTATAACAACATTTTTAACCTTGTAACGCTTTTTAACCTCGGCTTCAATATATTTAGCATCAGCCTCACAGTCACCGTGAACAATAAAGATATCCTGATTTGCTACATCAATTCCCTTCTCACCTACAGAGCTTATAAGATGTTCCATAGCGGCATTTCTTCCGCGAGCCTTACCTGTTACATAAAGCTTGCCGTCATTTGCAACGTGTAACAAAGGCTTAATACCAAGCAGTGTGCCGAATACCGCGCTTGTACCCGAGAGTCTGCCGCCGCGCTTTAAGAAAAACAAATCGTCTATAGTAAAGGTGTGGCAAATATTAAGCTTATTATTTTCGAGCCATTCCGCCGTTTCCTCAATAGACTTGCCCTCGTTTCTTAGTTTTACTGCATAGTGTACTGCCATTCCCTCACCAAGAGAAGCGCAAAGAGTATCTACAACGATAATTTTTCTGTCGGGATACATTTCTTTATAATCCTCGGCTGAAAGCATTATATTCTGGCAGGTACCCGAAAGTCCCGAAGAGAAGGCCAGCACAAGCACATCATTACCGTTTTCAAGCAACTCTGGTATTACCTTGTCGCAGTCGCCTCTGTTTGCAAGTGAGGTTGTGATTTCTGCCTTTTCACGAAGCAAGCGGTAGGTTTCGGCAAAATCGGTTTTTTTACCCTTTATGTAGCTGTCATAATCCTTTTCGCCGATTCGGTATTTAAGTGATATAATTTCTACGCCGTATTCATTAATTTGCGCATCGGTTAAATTCGCGCAGGAGTCGGTCACTATTTTAAATGACATAACAAAATCCCCTTTTTCCAAAAAGTTTGCACTCATTATAACTCAAAATACAAAAGTTTGCAATCCAACGCTTACATTTATCATTCTAATAAAAAAATATTCACAGTAGAATTGTGTTTTCACGACTCTACTGTGAATAGAATTAGCTTATTTACTAGGGTTTAATGACCTTATCAATAACTTTTGTGAGTGGTTTATAAAGCAAAAGGGTTAAAACCGTATTGCCCACACAGTGCATAAAATCAAACCCCAAACCGCTGATAATATAGCTTATTCCGAAGCCAATACCACCTATAAAGAAATTGGGTATTGAGCATAACGTGCCGAAAGTCAAACCGTATAGCCCCGAAATCAGAGTATAAAATAACACTGAATCAATACGTCTTACCAGGCAAACTACAAAGCACAAAATCGCCCATATATATAGATAGTTTATCACCCAAAGAGATAACCCGTAGGTTAAAATTTCGCACCCTACAAACACATAAACCGACAATAGCGCTTTATATCCGAATTTTCGTGTGGTGAGAATTATTAAAAGTGATACAAGCTCAATATTAGGAAGTGAAGCCATAACAACCTGCGAAATATACATAAGCACACCAAAAAGAGTGAGCAGTATAATTTCTACAAGTCTCGCCCTAGCCGATTGTGTATGTGATTTCAAAATTTTCACCGTCAGCGATAGGCTGTTCATTCATACCAACCGTTGTCATTTCGCCGTTCTTGGTAATGCACCACCAAGCCTTATCAGCATTATAATCGGCCTTTACACCGTCAATTTCAGTATAAAATCCGCTTTCATATTCCTCTTCTGTGATAAGCTTTTCTTCAAGCATTGCTTCACCAAGGAACTCGGCATCAGTTTCAATGTCAAATACCTTTTCACTTTCGTCTGCATAAACCACTGTGACGGAAATTGTCTTTAATTCGTCAGCTACGTTGGAAACTACAGACGAATTGTTCTGCGCTTCACCGCAACCTGCGGTAAATAAAAGCATAACAACCATTAATACCGAAATAAGACCTACAACTAACTTCTTTTGTTTCATAATAAAAAACTCCTTTGTATTGTGTCTTAACAAGACCAACACAAAGGAGATATACGCGTCAAAAAGCAGACCGCAATACTCGGTCTAATCCTGCAACATACACCGTCAATTACTCGTGACACTTTGTATTGGTAACTGACGGCGAGTATTCCGACTTATTATGCGAGGCTTCGGGTAACCTCAGGGCTTACGTCTTCCCATACATTGTACAGTGACATATTGCAAGCCTTAACATAAATTACGGCGACGAGTTCGCAGAGGAATCACACCTCTATTCCGGTTTAAATCTTTAGCTTTAAAACCAAAGATACCGCCAGCCTTTGCTAAGCGGTATCATTCTAACACTTAAATAAATTTTTGTCAACATATATTAAACCAAATCGGCAAGTTCTTCAGAAAGCCGCTCCCACTCGTTCATGGTAGCATCAAGCTCGGTTTCCAATTCCTCCTGCTCCTTTTGAAGCTCGGACAGTTTAATATAATCAGATAAATTTTCGTCAAGAGAAAGCTCGGTCATAACTCCGCCGAGTCGTTCTTCCAAAAGCGCGATTTTTTCTTCCGCCTTTTTAATTGCCCTTTCCCGCCTTGCCTTTTCCTTTGCAGGAGTAGTATATGTCTTTTTCTCCTTATTCGGCTTTACCGCTTCAGCGGTTTCGGTTATTTGAGTGATATTCTGTTTTTCAAGATACTGCTCATAGCCGTAAGGATAAAGCACCGTTTCCCCACTTTTGAAATCGAGTACCTTCGTAGCGATTTTCTTAATAAAATAACGGTCGTGCGAAACAAAAATAACCGTTCCAGAAAATCCCGACAGCATTTCTTCAAGCGTTTCTTTGCCGACAATATCCATATGGTTGGTAGGCTCGTCAAGAATTAAGAAATTAGGTCTTCTTTTGAAAATTTTACAAAGTGCTAAACGAACACGCTCACCGCCCGATAACACATTAACGGTTTTAAAAACCTCTTCGCCCGTAAAAAGAAATGCACCCAAAGCGCTACGCGCCTCAAACTCGGTAAGGCTCGGGAACTCTGTCATAAAATCATCCAACACAGTATCACTGCTTTGGTACTGCGCCATTTGCTGATCAAAATAGCCGATACTCGCTCTGGTAGCAAAATTATATCTGCCCGAAAGCGCTCTCACATCCCCCATAAGTGTTCTTATAAAGGTAGATTTACCAAGCCCGTTGCCGCCGACAATACCGATTCTGTCACCCTTTTCTACCTTTAGATTTACGGTAGAGAGCACCTTTTCATAGCCTACGGCCAAATTTTCAACCTCAAGCATATCCTTAACGCCTGCATCCATAGGCTCAAAGTCAGCCTTAAAGGTGCGTAAATCATAGCTTTCGGGAGCCTCTATAGGCACCATATGCTCAAGCTGTTTTAGCTTTGACTGCGCCATAGCCGCCTTTGTCGCTTTATACCTAAACCGCTCAACTAATTCGTTAAGACGTTCTATTTCCTTTTTCTGAGCCAGATATTCCTTTTGTTGTTGCTCACGCACCTGCTTTTTAAGCTCGGTAAACTTGGTGTAATTTCCTACATACTTATATGTTTTACCGCGTTCTATTTCGTAAACTGTATTTACCACGTTGTCAAGAAACATTCTGTCGTGGGAAACTATTACAAAGGCTTTTTTATATTCCTTTAAATAGCTCTCAAGCCACTCTATTGCCTCGATATCAAGATGGTTGGTAGGCTCGTCAAGAAGCAAAATTTCGGGCTTTGAAAGCAAAAGCTTTAAAAAGGCGATTTTAGTGCGCTGTCCACCCGAAAACTCATAAAGGGCGCGCTTCTTTTCCTCTTCACTAAACCCAAAATGCTTTAGAGCCGCCTCATATTCCCTTTCAAAATAAAAACCGCCAAGGTTTGTAAAGGTATCCAAAAGATTTGTGTAGCGCTTAATATTTTCCTCTGTTTGAGAGTTTTCCATTTCCCTCTGAGCTAAGTCAAGCTCTGCCTTTAAATCAAGTATTTCTGTATAAGCGCTTCGTATTTCCTCTAAAAGAGTAACACTGTCGTCCTTAAAGGTCATCTGAGAAAGTGTGCCGATTTTAGTTTTTCCCGAAACCGTAAAAAAGCTATCGGTATCGCTCTCGTTTTTAACGATAGCGTATTCCCCTGCTATCAGCTTTAAAAGGGTGGTTTTTCCGCAGCCGTTCCGTCCCACAACAGCAATTCTGCTGTTATCGTTAATCTCAATATTAACCGAATGTAATATCCGCTCGCCCGATAAATCTACAGCACCGTTTTGAATTTTAAGCTGCATCGTATTCCCCCTTTCAAAATAATTTGGGCGAACAAAAGTCCGCCCGATTTATATTATTTTATTTCAGCATATTCCTTTAAAATTTCTACTACCTTTTCGCTAACCAACATATTTTCGAAATAATAATCACCGTAATATTCTTTTAGTTTTTCTTCAGTTACACCCGAATTTTCACCATATTCATCAACCATTTTCTTGATCATATTGCTAGTATCATCAGTTGTTACCTCTACCTTTTCTTCATCAAGAATAGCATATAAAGGCATATTTTCTGTCATCAAGGGATATATTTGCTCATCAAGTAACTGCTTATTAAAGCTGTCCTGTGTCAATCCACTTTGACTGATATAATCAGAAAGTGTCATACCGTATGAGGATTGAAGATTCTTCTCCATCATATTGGTGATCTGTTCTTTAAGTATTTCTATATCAGCTTTCGGATAATTCTTAACACTTGATTTTTCTATAAATTCATTCAACAAACACTCGTTTAAAGCTGTATCATTTTTTTCAGAATAGTATTCTTCAACCGTTTTGTAACCTAATTCAGTATAAAAAGCCTCCGGTTTTTTAGCTTTTTTAGCACTATTAACCTTTACTGTAAACACAACAGCCTTACCTGCAAGGTCGGTCGATTGATAATTTTCGGGGAATGTAAGATTAAGGTCAACAGTAGAACCGATTTCTACACCGATAAGCCCCTCTTCAAATCCTTCAATAAATGAATTTGAGCCTATTTCCAAATCATGACCCTTTGCTGTACCGCCCTCAAAAGCAACACCGTCTTTTTTACCCTCATAATCGATATTAGCCATGTCACCGGATGAAATCGTGCCTTCTGTAACACTCGTTTCTTCGCGAAAATCGTTTTGTATAATATCATAAAGTATTAATTCGTCATAAATCTTTTTAAATTCGTCAGATGCTGTGTCTACCTTGATATTCTTATAATCTGCCAATTCAACGAATTTTTTCAAATCTACAGATTTGTACAAAACCCTGTCCTTTTCGCCGCAGCCTGTCATAAAGAGCATCATTGTTGCCGCTACCAAAATCAAACTTAAAATTCTTTTCATTTTATTCTCCAACCTTTTAAATTTTTGCTAAATTTCATCATTGCCGTCTGCATTTCCAAGCTCACCGCTTTTTGCAGCCTTTAAATATGCGTTTATAAAGCCGTCGAGATCGCCGTCCATAACAGCGTTAATATTACCCGACTCAAAGCCTGTTCTATGGTCCTTGGCAAGTGTATAGGGCATAAATACATAAGACCTGATCTGCGAGCCCCAAGCAATTTCCTTTTGAACACCCTTTATGTCCTCAATCTTTTCAAGATGCTCGCGTTCCTTAATTTCAAGCAGCTTTGATTTAAGCATTCGCATTGCTTGGTCGCGGTTCTGGAACTGACTGCGTTCATTCTGACAGGCAACTACTATTCCTGTAGGAATGTGGGTAAGTCTTACCGCAGAAGATGTTTTATTAATATGCTGACCGCCCGCGCCTGACGAACGGAACACGTCCATTTTAATATCCTCTTCCCTGATATCAATATCGGTATCATCCGCAATTTCGGGCATAACCTCTAAGGATGCAAATGAGGTGTGTCTTCTGCCCGAAGAATCAAAGGGTGACACACGCACAAGTCTGTGAACACCCGATTCGCTTTTTAAATAACCGTAGGCATTGTCGCCCTCTATCAGTAAGGTTGCATTTTTAAGACCCGCCTCGTCGCCGTCAAGAAAATCAAGCAATTGCACCTTAAAACCGTGACGCTCGGTCCAACGTGTGTACATACGAACAAGCATTGATACCCAGTCCATAGCCTCAGTACCGCCCGCGCCCGCGTGGAATGTTAGAATTGCGTTATTCTTATCGTATTCACCTGTAAGTAAGGTTTGAAGTCTGAGGGATGCCAACTCTTTTTCAAGCTCGTCTATAGAAGTTTCTATTTCTTCTACAAGGGATAAATCCCCCTCTTCATCGCCCATTTCTATTAAAACGGTTAAATCGTCAAATGACGCACACATTCTGTCATAGGTTTCAACCGTATTTTTAAGCTTGCCTGTTTTTTGAAGAATTTTTTGAGAATTCTCCATATCATCCCAGAAGTCAGGGGCTGATGCTTTAGCTTCAAGCTCTTCAATTTCTCTTGTCAGTCTGTCATAACCCAAGGCTTCCTTTAAATCTCTAAGCTCGGGTTCATTAGAATTGAGCCTAAGACCCAATTGCTCAAATTCAAGCATATATTTCCTCCGTATTATTTTTTAAGAACAAATGCGCACCAATTATCCTTATAGCGCTCTTCGGCAATAAAGAAGCCGTTCTGCTTTACCGCTTCAAAGATATCTTCTTTTCTGATATCAATTATGCCCGAAATTATAAGCACACCGCCAGCAGTCATAAACTTATCTACATCGGGAAGCAGTCTTATTATAACATCGGCTACAATATTAGCGCATATCACTTCATATTTACCGTCGATTTTATCGGCAAGGTCGCCGACCAAAAATTTTGCCTTATCACTGATTTTATTAATCTCTGCATTTTCAGTTGCAGTTTTAACCGACTGCGCGTCAATATCTACACCGATAGCACTCTCCGCTCCCAAAAGCACCGAGGCTAAGGCTAAAATACCGCTGCCGCAACCGATATCAAGCATTTTTACACCGTCAGTAATCTTGCCCTCAAGCAGTTCAAGACAAAGCGAGGTTGTGGCATGTGTACCCGTGCCGAAGGCGGCGCCTGGGTCTATTGATAGAATTGTTCTGTTCTTGGGGTTATCATAATCCTCCCAACCGGGAACAACGGCCAACTTTTCACCGATTTCAATAGTATGGAAATACTTTTTCCAATTCTCATTCCAATCGCTATCGTCAACCCCTACCGAGCCTGCCTCAAAGGGAACGCCCTCAGCAGTAAGACGCTCTTTCAAAAACTCCAAAGCCTCTGCCGCGTTATCACACTCAGATATATAAATATGAATTATGGTATTCTTTCTGTCCTTGGCAATAAGCTCCTCATCAATAAGGTCTATATGCGCTATATCCCAAGCAGACTCTTCCAAATCGGAATAATCTTCAATATAAATTCCATAGGGTACGGTCATATTAGCAATGGCCGCCGCTATATCGGTAAATTCCTGCGGAACACTTACCGTAATCTCTGTCCAGTTCATTTCTCTACCTCAACATAAGTATTCGTATTATTATAAAACCATTTGAAGTTATTATATCATCTTTCGCTCTTAATTTAAAGAGTTATTTCTTAAAAATCAAAAACTTACTGAAAAAGTAATTAAGCAATACCACAATCACCTGCATTATAATCTTAGAAATCAGTGCGCCGGTTATTAAGAAGCCTGAAATTTCAAAACTTAATTTTCCAAAGCTTACCAAATCAATCAGCAAGAACAGTCCCACCTCTTCTACAAACAGTGAAAACAGCCTTGCCAAAATAAATCCCGCTATCTCCTTTTTTATAACCGAAAAGTTCCAACTTTTAGACTCAAAAACCCATAGCTTATTTGTTACAAAGGCAAATAAAACGCTTATAATCCAGCTTAAAATATTATTAATAAGATAGAGTTCTTCGCCGAAAGCAAGTCCGAAAAACTGAAATGTCACAATACTTACTGCAGTAGTAAGCAGACCAAAAGCCAGATAACTTATTACCTCACGGTTAATTTTCATTATTCTGTACCTTTCGTTGTTCATCAAGCGAGAGCTCGAAGCTTGGCAAGAACTCTTTCAGAAAAATATCCGCCTCTGCCATTTTCATATCCTTTATAGCCTTGCGTATTGTTTTTTCGGCAACTGCAAATTCGCGGTTACCCATATTAAGCTCTTCAATACACTTAATAAGCGCCGAAATTTTATCCGCCGCTTTTACAAGTCTTAGCGTTTGCTCATCGGGATTATAAATTTGGTCAAAATCCTCTTTGAAATCCTTTGGCAGCATATCCATAAGCTGTTTTTCAGCGGCGACCTCTATCTGCTTATATGCAGACTTTATCTCGCTGTTATAATACTTTATTGGCGTTGGCATATCGCCTGTGATTATCTCAGAGGTATCATGATACATAGCAACCGTTGCCGCAAATGACGGATTAGCATTTCCGTTCAAACGCTTACGGTTAATAATAGACAAAGCGTGAGCTATTTGTGCCACCTCCAAAGAGTGCTCACTTAAATTCTCCCGTCTTGTGTTTCTCATAAGTCCCCAACGGTAAATATTCTTCATTCTCGACATCATAGCAAAAAAATGATTTTGCAAAACTACCACACCTTTTAAAAATTGCAATTTTATCTATTGAATATTGCGCAATTTACTGATATAATGTATAAGTATATTTATAATAATATAAAGATTTAAAAATAGCAATAATATTTTTTAAAAAAGAGGACACTTCAATGAACTTCTCAGAACACAAATCTCTGCTTTTGCGTCCACAAAAGGAAAAAAAGCTTTCAACCTTTTTAATTTCGCTTTTTGTTGCCGCCGCATTTTTCGTTCCGTATATGATTATGGACGAAGGCTATTTTATTTTTTACGGTGACTTTAACGTTCAACAAATACCGTTTTATCAGGAGTGTCATCAAGCTATAAGAGACGGTAATATTTTTTGGAGTTGGACTACCGACCTTGGTGCTAATTTTATAGGTTCTTACAGCTTTTATCTTTTAGGAAGCCCGTTCTTCTGGCTGACACTACCCTTTCCTAATAGCTTTGTTCCGTACCTTATGGCACCCTTACTTATTTTGAAGTTTGCCTGTGCCGCGCTGACTGCCTATCTTTACATCCGACGCTTTACAAGAACACCTGAAGCCGCAAGACTCGGCGGTATACTTTATGCTTTTTCGGGTTTTTCGGTTTACAATATATTCTTTAATCACTTCCACGAGGCAATCATTGTATTCCCATTACTTCTTTTATCCTTAGAACTGCTTATTACCGAAAACCGCCGCTTTGTCTTTGCACTGGCGGTATGTATGTGTTCGGTTACAAACTATTTCTTCTTCTTTGGTATGGTGGTATTTACTGTTATCTACTACTTTGTAAGGGTTGGTTCTAAAGCGGTAAGCTTTAAAACATCACGGTTTTTGGTGCTCGCGTTTGAGGCTATACTGGGGCTTGCTCTTTCAGCATTTTTGCTTCTTCCCTCCTACCTTGCAATATCGGATAACTACCGAATTGATAGCTACCTACTTGGTTGGAATGCGATTATGTACGGAAAAGAGCAGATTTACGGTAATATACTCGAGTGCTTCTTCTTCCCACCCGATATACCCGCCCGCCCCGTATTTTTTCCAGGTGCCGAGGTTAAATGGTCCTCTCTCGGAGGTTGGCTACCCCTTTTCAGTATGGTTGGTGTTTTCACATGGTTTTCTCAAAGAAAAAATCACTGGCTTAAAAGGGTTATCGGAATTTGCATATTTATGGCATTAGTTCCATTTTTAAACAGTGCCTTTTATGCCTTTAATACCTCCTACTATGCGCGTTGGTTTTATATGCCCATTCTTATGATGTGTCTTGCAACGGTAATGCTGACCGAAGACAGCAAGGTGGAGTGGTCCTCCTCGTACAAATGGGTGTTAGGTATTACAATTGCTACTACGGCAGTAATCGGCTTATTTCCTCAAGAAAACGATGAGGGCAAGCTCATTTTCGGACTGCACACGCAGGGTAGTGACAGCGAAGACAAGATAATGTATTTATGGCGTTTCTGGGGTGCTTGCCTTATAGCCATTGTAAGTCTTGTGATACTGGGCCTTTTAATTAAAGTTTTAAAGCGTGACCGTAAGGCCTTTTACCGAATTGCCTTACCCGCCGTTTGCATAATATCAATCGTTTATGCAAATGTATTTGTCGCAAGCGGACATTCACATTCCTACGACCCCAAGGAAGTTATGATTGACCAACTTATTGAAGGCAATGTTAATTTGGACGATACCAACGAATTCCGTATAGATGTTTATGACGGTGTGGATAATACCTCGATGTATTTGGGAATTCCCGGTATAAATGCCTTCCATTCGGTAGTCCCTGCATCTATATTCGAGTTCTACGATTATGTAGGTGTTGAGCGTAGCGTTGGAAGCCGCCCTGATACAGAGGTTTATGCAATCCGTCCGTTGCTTTCGGTAAAATATCTGCTAAACCGCACAAACGGCGACAGCTTTGTTGAGGACGACAGTCACGAAACAAAAATGCCGGGCTTCACCTACCTTAAAACTGACGGCGGTTATTATATTTATGAAAATGACAACTATATCCCCTACGGTTTTTCGTATGACTATTATATGAGCTATGCTTACTGTGATGACTATGACGAAAATCTCCGCTCTAATATGATGCTTAAAGCCATACTTCTGACCGACGAACAGATAGAAAAGTACGGTTATTTAATGGAAAATGTCGAAACCGCTCCGCTTTATGCTATAGAGGGTGAAAGCTCGACAACACTTAGTATTTCCGAAGAAGCGTTGGCTATTGACAGCGCAAATCTAGCTAAAACATCTGCTTACTATTTTGCAAGAGATACGCGTGGATTTACGGCTAAGGTAACCCGCGAAAAAGACTGTCTTGTTTTCTTCTCTGTACCATATGACGACGGTTGGACCGCTACTGTAAACGGTGAGCCTGCCGAGATTGAAAAGGTTAACGCAGGCTTTATGGCAGTTAAGGTGGGTGCCGGTGACAGCGAAATCAGATTCAATTATATGACACCGGGACTTTTTGACGGCATAAAAATAACCACCGTTGCCGCGGCAATATTAGTAATTTATATTATTGCATTCGCAGTTTATAGCAAAACACACAAATCCGACCTCAAATATCCCGAGGGGGATGCTATGCTAAAGCTGTGGAATGAGCAGGAGCTTGAAGAAATACGTTTGAGCCTTGAAGCAGAAAAAGTCAATTCTCAAAAGAAGTATGATATTTATGATGATAATTCAAATATTGATATACCATCTACAGAGAATACATTTACAGGCGGATTTACAGTTAATCCCAACGCATTTGACGAAAATGATGACTTGTAAATCATATAAAAATATGATAAAATAATTTGATATTAATTTCCACATTGATTAAGGACTGATATTTATGTGTCAAGAAAATATAACAACCCCTAAAAAGAGAGTTTTAAGCTGTATTCAGCCAAGCGGTATGCTAACACTCGGCAACTATTTGGGTGCGCTTAAAAACTGGACCGCAATGCAGGATGAATTTGACTGTACCTTTGCTGTAGCCGACCTTCACGCTATAACCGTACGTCAGGAGCCTGCGGCCTTGCGTTCACAAATATATTCAACCTATGCTTTACTTTTAGCATTAGGTCTCGACCCCGATAAGAATACCATTTTTATTCAGTCCCACGTGCCTGAACACGCAAACCTTTCATGGATACTTTCCTGCAATACTCAGTTTGGCGAAATGTCACGTATGACTCAGTTCAAGGATAAATCCGCAAAACACCCCGAAAATGTAAATGTCGGCTTGTTTTCATATCCTGTGCTTATGGCGGCCGATATTCTGCTCTATAAGCCCGACTATGTTCCCGTTGGCGCCGACCAGAAGCAACACCTTGAAATTGCGCGTGATATTGCAGTGCGCTTTAATAATATCTACGGTGATGTTTTCACTATCCCCGAGCCCTATATTCCAAAAACAGGTGCCCGTATAATGAGTCTGCAAAACCCCGATAAAAAGATGTCCAAGTCGGACGATAATCCTAACGCTTGGGTTGCTATTCTTGATGATAAGGATACCGTAATCCGTAAGTTCAAGCGTGCTGTTACCGACTCTGATGCATCTATCATTATGTCAGAAGAAAAGCCCGGTATATCAAACCTTATCACCATCTATTCCACAGTTACCGGTAAAACCGTAGCCGAGGTTGAAAGGGAGTTTGACGGTAAGGGCTACGGTGAATTCAAATTGGCAGTTGGCGAGGCTGTTGCCGATACCTTAGCACCTATTAAACAACGCTATGACGATATAATTAAAGACAAAAAGGCACTTGAGGCCTTATACCGCGAGGGTGCGCAAAAGGCAGAAAAGGTAGCCGCTAAAACCTACTTCAAAGCAATGAAAAAGGTTGGTTTTGTGCTATGAGCTTTCCACTTGTAGGAAATAGCAAAATAGCCTTAGCGCTTAACAATGCACTTAAAGAAAAACGTCTTCCCCACGCAATTTTAGTTGAGGGCGACATCGGCACAGGCAGGCATACTCTTGCAAATTACATTTCATCAGCCGCAGTTTGCAGTGATGATAACGCGCCTTGTGGGGTTTGCCGCAACTGTGAGCTACAAAGGGCGGGCACTCATCCTGATATTATGGTGACTGCTCCCGAAGAGAATAAAAAGAATATAGCAGTAGCGCAAATAAGGGCACTTAAAGGCGAAGCTTATATAAAACCGCATATGGCTTCCTGCCGAGTTTTTATAATAGATTTTGCAGATACCATGAACGAACAGTCCCAAAACGCACTTTTAAAGGTTTTAGAAGAGCCACCGGGAAACGCGGTTTTCATACTTATTGCAGAAAGCAAGGCTTCTTTACTTGAAACCATACTTTCAAGATGCATAGTTTTAACCCTTAGTAATCCCGAAACCGATATTGCTTTAGATTACATTTTTAAAACCGAAGACTATTCTAAAGAGGAGATATTATCCGCGCTCGAAAGTTGTCAAAACAATATTGGCAAGACACTTATGTTGCTTAAAGGCAACAGTGATACCAAAACCTCTGTAGCGGCAAAAGAGTTTTTAGAGCAAATGCTTAGAGGCAATAATTGGGAAATGCTCAGTGTTACTTCCCTCTTTGAGAAAAACCGAGTAGATGCTGAACGCTTTTTCAAGGACTTAAAGTATCATACCGCACAGTATTTGCGCAAAAATCCCAAAAAGTATAATGCAGTGGCTTTATCAAGGTTTTACACTAAACTATGCTCACTTGAAAAAAGTCTCGCATCTAATATCAATTTAAACCTTCTGTTCTGCGCCCTTGTGGGAGCCGCAACAGAAATTATGAATAATTCATAGGAGATTCTTTATGACAGAAGTTATATCCGTAAAATTTAAGGACGGCGGTAAAGCCTATTACTTTGACCCTGCAGGCCATATTGTTGAAAAAGGCGATGTGGTTATTGTTGAAATGCAGAGTGGTCGTGAAATGGGCTTTGTCAGTGAGGGTAATCATCCCGTAAAGGATGAGGATATCGTACCTCCCCTTAGAAAAATGCAACGAAAAGCTACCGAAAAGGATTTTAAAAAGGTAGAAGAAAATAAAGAAAAGCAGGAAGAAGCTTTAAAGATTTGCGAAGAAATGGTGCTTGGGCACAAGCTTGATATGAAGCTTGTCAGTGCCGAGTATTCATTCGATTGCAGCCGTATTGTCTTTTTCTTTACTTCTGACGGCAGGGTTGATTTCCGCGAGCTTGTAAAAGACCTTGCGGCACATTTCCACACCCGAATTGAACTCAGACAAATCGGTGTAAGAGATGAGGCTAAAATGCTCGGCGGTCTTGGCATCTGCGGTCAGCCCTACTGCTGTAAACGCTTTTTAAACGATTTCCAGACCGTATCCATTAAAATGGCTAAGGAGCAGGGACTTTCCCTTAATCCTACAAAGGTATCAGGTAGTTGCGGCAGACTTATGTGCTGTCTTAAATACGAGCAGGATGCTTACGATTACCTTAACGCCCACACACCCCATGTTGGAGCTACGGTTAAAACAAGAGAAGGGCTTGCCACTGTAACAGATGTAAACTTAATCACAGGTAACCTTTTTGTAAAGCTTAATGACAGTGATTCTATCCCCTTTAAAATTCATCGCAATGATGTAAAAATGGTTTCAAAATTCAAAAAGAATAATGAAAACCTTGGGGAAACTGAAAAAAATGTCGAAAAAGATTAAAAAATTTTTTCCTTTTTAATATTTTACTTGCTTTTTAAATAATTTGTTGTTACAATGTATGAGAGGCTTTTGCCTTTATATTGCGACGGGCAAAAGTCCGTCAGACTTAATTTGACAGGCTTCAAACCTGCCACACTATAATGCTATGGAGGTGTTTTTGATGGCTTACAAAATTTCCGATGCTTGTATTAGCTGCGGTGCTTGTGCTGCAGGCTGCCCTTGTGAAGCTATTGTTGAGGGTGATACTCAATATGTAATTGATGCTGATAAGTGCATTGACTGCGGTGCTTGTGCTGCAGGTTGTCCTGTTGAGGCTATTTCCGAGGATTAATTTTTACTTAAAAAATAGAATCTCAGAAACGCCCGTAGCTTTTACGGGCGTTTCCTTTTCTCGACAAGATTTTCTTGATTAGCTTTACCCTATATGATATAATCTTTCAAAATAAAATACGGTGGTAATCTCTTTATCCCGTAGCAAATTTGTAAATATTTTACTGTCGGGGCAGAAATTCAAACATCGCACTAAATGATGGCGAATCAAAAAAGGAGGTATTTTGTGGAAAACACAAAAACAATCGCAACAAATAAAAAAGCTTTCCACGAATACTTCGTTTTGGAAAGCTTTGAAGCTGGTATTGAGCTTTCGGGCACAGAGGTAAAATCGGTCAGACAAGGCGGCGTTAATTTAAAGGATGCTTGGTGCAGTGTTGACGACGGCGAAATGATTATAAAACAAATGCATATAAGCCCATATGACCACGGCAATATATTTAACCGCCCGCCCGCAAGAAACCGCCGCTTACTTATGCACAAACGCGAAATTATGCGGCTTTTCGGTGCAGTAAAGCAAGAGGGTTTGGCTTTAATACCCTTATCGGTTTATTTTAAGGGCTCACTTGTAAAGGTGCAGTTAGGGCTTTGCAAGGGTAAAAAGCTGCACGATAAGCGTGAAACCGCCGCCAAGCGTGATGCCGACCGCGCTATTGACAGAGCAATGAAAGAACAAAACCGATAATACCTCTTCACTATTACCTTTTACTTTAATATATGGGGATGCAAAGGTTTCGACGGGGATTTTGAAGTATTGGAAGCGAGCAGCGGTGCGGAACCGCTTTAA
>CAZNTP010000028.1:0-16172 GCA_964575985.1 uncultured Ruminococcus sp.
GCTGTGAAACCAAAAGGCTATCAATATCAACACCCAAATGGCTTGCGTACACGGGGTCAAGCGCGTGCTCAACGTCGATAAATGCCGCCGTGCCGCCCGCCTTTTGAGCCTCTGCAACACAGTGAAGCGCTACGGTAGTTTTACCCGAAGACTCAGGACCGTAAATTTCAACAATTCTGCCCTTGGGTATACCACCTATACCGAGTGCTATATCAAGCATTAAAGAGCCTGTTTTAATGCACTCTACATTCATAGCGACATTTTCTCCGAGACGCATTACCGCGCCCTTACCAAATTTCTTTTCAATTTGGTCCATCGCAGTTTTAAGGGCTTTTTGCTTTTCCTCATCCTCTACTCTTCTTACAGGGGCTTTGGTATTTTGTGCTTTAGCCATTTTTATTTCCTCACTTAATCTTAATTTTTTATTCCTGAAACCGAACGCTCAATACCGTTCAGGTCTTTATCTATCTTAATGCTCTCATATCCAGCCCTGCTTAAAAGCTCGGCTACTCTGCTACTCTCGTTAATTCCGACCTCAAAGCAGAGCATTCCGCCTGACTTTAAGCTGTCAGTATAGTTATTTATAATCGCCTTATAAAATTCCATACCGCCGTCAAGCGCCAATAACGCCGTTTCGGGCTCAAACTTGGTTTCGGGGGACACAATGCTCATTTCGTTTTCGGGTATATATGGCGGATTGCTGACAATCAAGTCATACTGCCTTTCCGCTCCCGCCTTTTCGAATATATCCCCCTTTTGAGCTTCTACGTTTAAAGTCTCATTAAGCGTTATATTTTTAAGGGCGTAGCTTAATGCCTCGTCATATTTTTCTATCATTAAAACCTTTGAATCAGTAGCTTCCTTACCAAGTGTAATTCCAATACAGCCGCTTCCTGCACAAAGGTCTAATATTTCGGCATTTTCTTTATCCTTTATATACTCAAGACTGGTATCAATTACCGTTTCAGTATCGGCTCGCGGCACTAAAACACCGGGACCTATATAAAAGCTTCTTCCGTAAAAATCCCATTTTGTGAAAATGTACTGCAAAGGGTATCTAATCTGCCTTTGTTTTACAATTGCAATCAGATTGTTTTCCTGATACTCGGTTAAAGCCTTACTGTAATTAGTAAGTATCTGCGCGGCGTTCATTCCCGTTATGTGCTTGATAATTTCCTTGGCCTCAAAGACATAATCCTCAATTCCTGCCGCCTCTAATTTCTTTTTAGTGCTGTTATATGCCTCAAATACTGTCATTGTCTGTTTCACCGTTTTGCTCTTTTTGGTCTATACTTCTGTCAACATCAGGAACAGCAGGCTCGCACGCCTTAAGGGCGGCAATTGCCACCTCAATCATACTGTCCTCGGGCTCCTTTGTGGTAATTCTTTGAAGCCACATTCCAGGTGCTGAAATAATTCGCGTTACCGCATTGTCATACTTACCGCAAATTTTAAGTACCTCAAAGCCTGCACCGCAGATAAGGGGTAGCATAAGTATTTTAACCACTGTCCAAAGCCAGTAAACATCATATACACCGGGGAAAATCATTTGAACAAGCGTAGAAAAAATAACGCTTATAAGTATCATAAGTATCATAAAGGATGTTCCGCAACGAGGATGGAAACGCTTTTGCTTTCTTACATTTTCTATGTTAAGCTCCAAGCCCTTTTCGTAGCAGAAAATTGTCTTGTGCTCTGCGCCGTGATACATAAACACACGTCTTATATCCTTCATAAAGGAAACCAAATAAACATAAAGCACGAAAACTGCAAGCTTTAAAAGCTGCTCTATTCCCGAACGGACAAATTTAGAAAACTGTGTAGAGAAAACAAACTCAAGACCCGATACAAAAAGGCGGGGCAGCAGCATAAAAAGCACTACCGAGAGCGCCACACCTAAAACCGTGCCGATAATCATAACAACCGTAATAAGTGTGTTGTTTTTATTTTCCTTTTGCTCTTCAGTATTTTCTGTAGCGTTGGGCTTCTTAGCGTCTTCCTCCTCTAAATCGGTAAAGCCGGACTTATCGGCAGAAATCATCAATGCCTTATAGCCCTGCACCATAGACTCAACAAAGCCCACAACGCCTCTTATAATCGGCAGTTTTAAAATTTTATACTTTTCTCTTATACTTTTGCCCTCAAAATAGGAAATATCTATCGAACCGTCGGGAAGTCTTACACCCATTGCGGTTTTTTCGGGGCTTTTCATCATTATGCCTTCTATTAGCGCCTGACCGCCTATCGACGTGTATTTAGCCATTTTCCTGCTCCTTTAATTCTTCATCTGCCACAGCTTCTTCCACCTCGGGCTCCTCATAAAGCGGCAAAACTATCGTAGCCGTTGTTCCGACACCCTCTGTACTCTCTATAAATAAAAGTCCTTGATGCTGCTTAATAATCTCATCGGCAACCGCAAGACCTATACCCGAGCCTCTTACCGTCTTGTTGGCCTTATAGAACTTTTCTTTAACTCGGTCTATATCCTGCGCCGGAATACCCACACCCGTATCCTTAACCGTAATACGAACACAGGCCTCCTCTAATTCTTGGCTTATAAGCACCTGACCGCCGCTTTCGGTATACTTAACCGCGTTGTCAATAATGTTAATAAATACCTGCTTTAAGCGGTTTGTATCACCCAACACCTGATATTCCTCTAAAGGCTTGGTGTATATTAACTCAATACCCTGCTTTTTGGAAAGCTCGGCATACATAGCTACAGATTCCGACAAAAGCCACGAAATGTTAAGCGGTTGAGATACAACGGTCATTCGACCTGTCTGTATACGCGAAAAATCAAGCAGTTCTTCAACAAGACCTGAAAGACGGTCGGCTTCGGACAGCACCACGTCTAAGCCTCGGTTTACAAGCTCTTCATCTGTACCGAGTGACATTTTTGCAGTTTCTCCCCAGCCGCGTATTGCGGTAAGCGGAGTTCTTAGCTCATGCGATACCGAGGAGATAAAGTCATTCTTCAAATTTTCTGCCTGGCTGAGCTCTGCCGCCATATAGTTAATCGTATCGCAAAGCTCGCCTATTTCATCGTTACGCGTAATTTCTATACGGGACTCAAAATCACCCATTGCAATTTTTCTTGCAATGTTACTCACATCACGTATAGGCTGAACGATTGACTTAATAAAGAAAATTCCCGAAATCGCACTTAAAGACAGTATCAAAAGAGATATAACAGTAATTAAAATTATAAAATTACCTGTCATTTTGCGCGCGGCGGTTAAAGAGGTAATCCAGCGGTAAGCGCCAAGATAATTGTTATCCGTATCAAAAAGCAGTGTTGTGCTTGCCATAATCGGCTCGCCGTCAGAATTATATGTGCTTTTTGTAACACTGCTTCGTGTGTTTACAGCCTCTGTATAATCAGGCATATCCTGTTTTTGCGACGGAAAGCCCGTTGTGGTAACCACAATCTTACCGTTCTGGTCAATTACCTGAACTTCTATTTTATCTTTGTACTCAAATTCACCTGCAATGCCTATTGCAGTATCCTTAAAGGTAGAATAATTTGTACCCGAAAGGGCATAAAACTCATAGGCATAATCACTGGCAAGGTCCTCTATACGCTCTGTATTAATGGACATAAACACTGCAGAGGCAATAATCGCAACCGTAAGCACAACTATTGCCACGATAAGAAATATATTTAAAAACCATCTGAGCGTTATACTTTTAAACTTGATTTCCAGTTGCAAATTACCGTCTCCTTTCTGTGTTTTTAAATTAAGATGCCGTTATATTACGCTTTGGTATCCCATTTGTATCCCATACCCCAAACAGTTACAAGCCTTTTAGGGTTAGAGGGGTCATCCTCTATCTTCTTGCGAAGTCTTCTCATATTAACATCAACTATTTTTTCTTCACCGAAATAGTTACTGCCCCATACGCGACTTAATATATCTGTACGGTCAAGCGCTACATCGGGGTTTGTGAAGAAGTACTCCATCATTTGAAACTCAACCTGTGTAAGCTCAATATTAACACCGCTTTTAAGCAATGTTCTGCGGCGAAGATTGAGTGTAAAGTCGCCAAGGGTAATATCGTCAGGCGCCTTTGCCACAACCTTTTGGTTTTGCATTTCAACACGGCGATAGAGAGAATCCACACGTGCCAAAAGCTCTGTAGGACTAAAGGGCTTTGTTATGTAATCATCGGCACCTAACATAAGTCCACTTATTTTATCCATTTCCTGAGTTCTGGCTGTAAGCATTATAATACCCAGGGTTTCACTGCGGCGTCTTAACTCCTTACAAAGTGCAAAACCGTCCATACCGGGCATGGAAATATCAAGCAAGGCTATATCGAAGCCCTGTAAATCATTATCGTATATATCAAGCGCCTCTTCGCCCGAGCCTGCCTCTTCAACATTATAGCCCACACGCTTTAAATTTATTGCCTCAAACTCGCGGATTGCAGCCTCGTCCTCAACAATAAGAATACGTTTCATAAATTCATCACCTATTCTGCAAGTTTAAAATTATTTCTTACGTCCTCAAGGGTAAGTCCCTCTTGCGCGGCGGTTTCTGAAATGCGACATATAAATGAGGTTTCACCGTCATTCATAATCTCGCTGACCCCTTCCGCTTTATACTTACCGTCATCCCAATCCTTTTTCTTTACAGCCTTTATATAAAGAAGACTGCTACCAACCGTCATATCCTCATGATTATATTTATAAATTTCTCTGAGATTGTTGGCCGTATCCTTAAGGACCGCTATATTTCCCGACCACTTAGCAGGGATTGTGTAATAATAACCGTCATTCACATTTATCATAGTGGTCATCTGTACGGTAAGAAGCTCGCCGTTAAAGGAGCACCAATTAGTAAGATATAGCTTTTCGTTTACCTCAGACCTTGTGACCGAGGGTACATTTTCCTGAACGGGAATTTCAAAAATTCCATCCCCGTTAATATCGGTAAGAGTAAAAGAAACAGACCTTAGTGTTGAGACAGTCTCTCTTGTATCGGGTTGATAAAGCGGATTTACGAGGCTTCCCTTTTCTAAAAACAGCACCTCGGTAACAGCGCCCACACCCTTTATTTCGTCAATATAAACCGCGGGCTTACCCGTTGATAACGCGGCAATTATCGGCTCATTAAGGGTTTTGGCCGCACTGTCAAGCTCACAGGAGGAAATTTCGGTTATACCGTCATCAGACAGTGCAAAGAGCGAAGCCTTGTTCATTTGTACTGTAGTATCACTTTTAATTATAAGAATTTCGTTACGGTTGTCCTCATCAAGATTACAGGTTAAAAAGTGGGTATACTTCTGTAGAAGCCGCTGTGTTAACGAATTCTGACCCACACTGTAGACCGCCAACTGCATTTCGCTTGTGCCGTATATCTGCCAGCCAACCAAAATCTCTTTAATGCCGTCATTATCAAGGTCACTGAAAGCTACCTTGTCAACACTACCCGCAACTATTCTTTGCTCTGCTATAGATTTCCAACCGCCATCCTGTTTATCTATAACATTAATATGCATATTTACGGTTTCCCCATCGGTTGTACTGTAAAAAGCAAAGGCCTCAAAGCTGCCGTCAGAATCAATGTCCTCAGTAACTACTGCCGAGCGGTAATCCCCGCGTGACGGATATTTAAGCACATAGCCACTGCCGGCGGTATTTTTAATTACCTGTGCAATGGGAGCCAGCTCGCCCGAAAGCTCGGGAGGGTTTAAAAGCTCCGCCGTATCCATAGTATAAAATTCACATCCGCAAAGTCCAAATACCAACCACAAAGACAGTATTAAACCTAAAATTTTTCTTATCACAGAGCCTCACCTCACAAGCATAAATATACATAATAGATTATACCACAATGCATTCGAAAAATAAAGACATTTTATTAATATTTTAATAAAAATTTGAGCAAAAATTTTAAAAGACATCCCGTCAACCGACAAGATGTCTTTTAAACCTACTAAATTTATGTTTTTAATAAAATTTTCACATTAAATGAGCGCGCCGCGCTTGCAAACCTCTTTACATTTTCCGCAACCGTCACAAAGACTTTGGTCAATAACAGGTAGGTTATCCACAAGCTTTATTGCGCCTTTTTCGCACTGCTTAACGCACATTCCGCAAGCAATGCAGGAAACTGTACAAGCCTTTACAACCGCCGCGCCCTTTTGCTTATTAGAGCAGGCAACCACGGTTTTATGGTCCTTTGGAACAAGGGCTACAACACCCTTGGGGCAGGCTTTAACACAAGCACCGCAACCGACACAAAGTTCTTCACAAACTATAGCCTTGCCGTTTTCGACAGTAATAGCGCCGAATACGCAGGTCTTAGCGCAGTCACCAAAGCCTATACAACCAAATTTACATTCAAGCGGTCCGCCCTGTACAAGTGATGCCGCAGAGCAGTTATTTATACCGCCGTAGTTATATTTGATTTTACTTTTTTCTGAATTTCCGTTGCAGGCAATAAACGCAACCTTAGGCTCAATCTTAACTTCGACACCCAAAATTTCAGAAATTTCCTTTGCGGTAGCCTCACCGCCTGCAGTACAAGCATCGGGCTTAGCCTCTCCTGCCGCCAATGCCGCCGCAAAACCGTCACAACCCGAAAAGCCGCAGGCGCCGCAGTTAGCACCGGGGAGCACCTCACGGACTTTTTCCTGAGTTTCGTCCACAGGCACCGCCATAAACTTAGAAGCCAGCGACAGTCCTACCGCCGCAATTAGACCTATAGCCGCAACTATAAGTACGGGAATTAAAATATCCATAGCTTAACCTCCTATTCCCGCAAAGCCAAGGAATGACAGAGACACCAAGGCCGCCGCTACAAGTGTTATAGGAAGTCCCTTTAAGAATTCAGGTATATTTGCCGTTTCCATACGCTCTCTGACACCCGCAAACAAAAGCATTGCCAGCATAAAGCCAAGACCTGCCGCCAAAGCATTAACAATAGACTTAATGAAATTAAGCTCGTTTGTAATATTAAGCATTGTAATACCAAGCACCGCGCAGTTTGTGGTGATAAGAGGCAAATATATGCCAAGTGCATTGTAAATAGGCTTTATGAATTTTTTGAGGAATATCTCTATTAACTGAACTATTGCCGCAATTACAAGGATGAAAACAATGGTCTCAAGATAAACAAAATCAGGGGCTAAAAGATAATGGTAAATAGGCCATGTAACCGCAGTAGAAACCACCATAACAAGTGTTACGGCAACACTCATAGAAAACGCGGTACTGCTCTTTTTGGAAACACCCAAAAAGGGACATATACCCAAAAACTTTGAAAGCACCATATTGTTGGTGAGAAGACCTGCAAGTATAATAGAGGCGATTGTTGTGGTACTATTCATTTACAGTCTCCTCCTTTTCGTTTTGGGCTTCTCTGCTACACATAGCTCTTGAGGGGCAATTAGCACAACCCAAATGTTCTACAGGCTTCTTACCGTTTTTCTTAGCTATTGCATTGGATGTTGCTACCAGCATACCGAATACGAAAAATCCTCCTGGCGGGAGTAAAAATACCACCATAGGCTCAATAAACTCAGCCGTAACGGGTAATGAGAAAAGGGTTCCTGCGCCTAAAAGCTCACGTATTGCGCCCATAAGGGTAAGCACCGCGGTAAAACCGACACCCATACCCAAACCGTCAAGTATACTTGCAACAGGTGTGTTTTTGGAAGCAAACATTTCGGCTCTCGCCAAAATAATGCAGTTAACAACTATAAGAGGCAGGAATATACCGAGCGACTTATCAATACTCGGCAAGAACGCTTTAACCAACATCTGTACTACACTTACAAAGCCTGCAATTATAGTTATGTATGCCGGTATACGCACCTTATCGGGAATGATATTTCTAAGTAGTGAGATTGCAAGGTTAGAGCAAACAAGCACAACCGTAGCCGACACACCCATACCTATACCGTTGATTGCGGCTGTCGTGACAGCAAGCGTAGGACATGTGCCAAGCACCAATCTTAATACGGGGTTTTCCTTAATAAGTCCGTTTGTAAAATAACCCAAATACTTATTTTTCATCTGCTGTCACCCCCGTATCTACCAAAACTTTATTAGAATATTCTGCAAAATTTGCCATCGCAGTATTTACCGCAGTATTTACTGCTTTTGAAGAAATTGTAGCGCCTGTCCAGGCGTTAATCTGATTAGCGCTGCTATCTGCACCGTTTTTTACAACAACCACATCGGCAGTTTTCTCTTTATACTGTGAATAAAAGCTTTCTTTAGTAACGTTTTGGCCAAGTCCCGGTGTTTCATTTGTGGCATCAAGAATTGAAATTTCAATAATCTTACCGTCTGTACCGATAGCGGTCATAACCGAAATATCACCGCCGTAGCCTCTGGCCTTAGTCACAAATATATAGCCTAAAACTTCACCGCTATCCGATTTTGCAATATTAAAATCAAATTTAGCATCACCCTCGCCAAAGCTACTGGGCTCAAAGCTATCCGCATCAATAAGAAGCGCCATAGCCTTTTGCTCATTCTCCTTTTCAAGAGCGGCAATACGGTTTACAGTCAATTTGTTGGTAAGGGATAGAGCCAAAGGAATTATAATACAAATTGCAAGTAACACCGCTACGGGCTTTAAGATATCATCCTTATTTGCCTTTAAAAATTCCAATACCTTATTCATTTGCATTGCCCTCCTTTACAGGCTTTACAAACCCAAAAGGCTTTTTAAGGGTTAAGCGGTTTATGTAAGGCACCAAAATATTCATAATAAGTATGGCATAGGAAACACCCTCAGGCGAAGCCGCAAATTTTCTTATAACGAATGTAATAACACCGCAACCGATACCGAAAATTAACTTGCCCCATTTGGTTGTGGGGGTTGTGGTATAATCGGTAGCCATAAATATAGCACCAATCATCAGTCCGCCACCAAAAATAGCTACTGTTAAACTATCACCGCTTATTAAAGTGAGCACCGCTACTGTAGCTATAAATGAAAGTGGGGTTATAGACGATATTACACGGCGCATTACGAGGTAAAGACCGCCAACAATCAGCAAAAACGCCGAGGTTTCACCTATACAGCCGCTGTGCATACCGAAGAAAAGGTTTTTAGCAGTAAGCGGAACGGCTATCTCTACCGCAACATCCGAAAGGCTTGCAAGCGGTGTTGCAGAGGAAATTGTATGTTCAACAGGCACTGCAAAGCGGGTCATAGCCGCGGGGAAAGATACCAACAAAACAATTCTTGCCGCAATAGCAGGATTAGCAAAATTACAGCCTATACCGCCGAACATCTGCTTTACAACAATTATTGCAACTGCACTGCCGATAGCCGCCATCCAAAAAGGAAGCTCCGAGCTTAAATTCATACCGAGCAAAAGTCCTGTAACTACTGCCGATAAATCACCTATTGTGTTGGGCTTTTTAAGAATTTTGTTCCATAAAAACTCGCTTAAAACTGCCGATACTACACAGGTTATAAGTATTAAAGCGGCTTTCCAACCAAAAAGTATGCAACCAAATGCACAGGCAGGAAGCAGGGCAATTATAACATCAAGCATTATGCCGCTTGTTGTATCCTGATGTCTTATATGAGGTGAAGAAGTAACATTTAAAAGGCTTTTCATTTGCTCGCCTCCTTTTTAAGAAGTGCTTTTGCCAAACGCATTGTCTGTGTAAGCGGTCGCTTTGCAGGACAGACAAATGCACAGCTGCCACATTCCATACAGTAATTAACATTAAGATTGGCTATATTTTTAGAATCGCCAAAGGAAAGAGCAGCATCCACAGAAGCCGGATAAAGTTGCATTGGACAGGCATTAGCGCACCTTCCGCAACGTATACAGGCTGTTGTGGGAGTTGTCTTTGCAGGTGACTTCATAACGGTTATTGCATTGTTTCGTTTTTCTACAACAGCATTCTCGTTATAAACATCAACACCCATCATAGGTCCGCCCATAATTATTTCATCGGCATCGGCATCCACTCCACCAACAAATTCGAGCAATTCCTTTATAGGAGTACCGATAGGCACAATAACATTTTTAGGGGTTTCCACGGCGTTACCGTCAACAGTCACTCTTTTTGATACCAATGGCAAACCCGCTTTAATAAATCTGTAAAGTGTTGCTACACTCGTTACATTCATAACAATACAGCCTACATCACTCGGAAGCTTACCAAGGGGCACTCGTCTTCCCGTTGCGGAATAAATAATAACCTTTTCCGCTCCCTGAGGATATTTTGTAGGAAGTCGCATAAGCTTTACAGTATCATCGTTATCGCGTTTATCGGTAGCAATTTCATAAAGCTTTTCTATAGCCTTTTTCTTATTGCTTTCTACGCAAATTATAACCTTTGGTATTTTGAGAATATCCTTTAAGAGATAAACGCCCTCTATAACATCGTCATAACCCTCCATACACTCGCGGTAATCGCTTGTGATATAAGGCTCACATTCGGCGGCGTTTATAATAAGGGTATCAATATTGCTGTCTTCCTTTAGTGTAAGCTTTACCGAAGCCGGAAAGCCCGCTCCGCCAAGACCCACAAGACCGCATTTATCTGCCGCCGCGGCAATATCTGCAGGCTCTTTCACCTCAAAAGGCTTGAGCTCGGGGTCCTTTTCCATAAGAGAGTCAGACTCTATTACCACACATTCGCCGCTACCCTCTAAGCAGGAAATTTCCTTAACCGTCCCCGAAACACTCGAATGCACAGGTGCGCTCACATAACCGCTGGATTCGGCTATAAGTGTACCTACAAATACCTTGTCGCCCTTCTTAACAACAGGCTTTGCAGGTGCGCCTATATGCTGCTGCAAAGGAATCTTTACTACTGCAGGTGGGGTCATTATAACCGTTTCTGTTTCGGCAGAAGACTTAAGATGCGGCAAAACCGCGCCCATACCCGCAAAACCTACGGGTTTTAATATTCTTTCTTTTCTTTCCATAATTTACTCCTTGAATAAATATGTATACAATGTAATTTTACTACATTTTTATCTTCTTTTCAAGTCTTTAGCAATAGTTATATTTTTAACAATTTTTACTGTGAGAATTGCAATTTTGCACTTGAATATTATATAAGTATATGATATAATATTTTGCGATAATTTGCAAAATTTATAATTTATGGTGAAGGAAATGTCAAATAATACACAATCTTCTGTTATGCAAAGAACTATAACTATAAAATCGTATTTATCCACGCTTTTAAGATATTGGAAGCTTTTAATACCCATTGTCCTTATCTGTTTTTTGCTTATCACTTTCTATTCGGCTTTTATTTCAACCCCTATGTACAAATCCACAGCCAAGCTTTATATTATTAACAAGGCTTCGGATTCAACCCAAATGACCTCTACCGACTTTAATATTTCTACATATCTTACAAAAGACTTTGCAGAAATACTTAGGGACGAGGTTGTTTTAAGCGAAGTAGCAGATGACCTTAACAACAAGTACACATCTTCAACCATTGGCAGATTTCTTGCTGTTGAGGCTACCGAAAACACCCGTATAATTGAAATTGAGGTAACTTCACCCAACGCTAAAGACTCCAAGCAAATTGCAGACAGCATTTGCCGCATTTCCGAAGAAAAGCTTGTGGAAATTATGGGTCTTGACCGCGTTAAAGTAATCCGTAACGGAAACCTTGCAAAAAACCCCTCTTCCCCGAATGTGAAAGTCGATGCCATTAAGGGATTTATAATCGGTGTATTTTTGGCAGCAGCTGCCGCATTTCTTATTTTGGTGACCGATAACAGAATTTCTTCTTCCGAAGATGTTGAGAAAATCTTGAATATCAGTATTCTTACCACTATTCCTTATACCGACCGTAAAACACCAATCAGATAATCAAAATTATATATTTATTAGTATTGAAAGGTTTTTTAAATGGATATTGAAAATTTGAATTCAGAACAACAGAATACCTTCGGTTCAGCAGGTAGAGTCAACTTTAATCCTGCGGCCTTAAAAAACGATTTTGTAACTGTAGAAGCCTTTAAAACTCTTCGTTCCAATCTTCTTTTCTGTGGCTCGGACATAAAAACCATCGTTGTAACCTCTACATTTGAAAACGAGGGTAAAAGTACTGTATCTGCAGAATTGTCGAAAAGCCTTGCAGAAATCGGCAAAAAGACCCTGATGATTGACGCTGATATGCGAAAATCAGTTGTTCTAAGACGCAGTCTTAAGGCTCAGAATATTATGGGTCTGTCAGAGCTTCTTTCAGACCAGGCAACCGTTGAAGAGGTGCTCTATAATACACAGTTACCCGAATTTGATGTTATCTTCAGCGGCCATTTCCCGCCAAATCCTGTTGAGCTTTTAAGTTCTAAAAGATTTACCGAAATTTTAGAGCGTTTTAAAACTGTTTACGATTTTATAATTATAGACACTCCGCCTTTAGCCCCCGTTATTGATGCGGCTGTTATTTCTGCCAACTGTGACGGTGCTATTTTAGTAATATCCCCCGGCAAAGCCAAAATACAGGAAACCCTCGCCGTTAAAGAACAGCTACTTAAAAGCGGATGCAAAATACTCGGTGCAGTAATTAATGAAACCGACTCTAAACATAGGAATTTTGTCACCAAAAAGTATTATTCTTATTATGGTGATTCTAACAAAAAATCTTTAAAACTCAAAAGGAAATAAACCGATATCCCCCCGACTTAAAAAGTCGGGGATTTTTTATTACAAATATAAAAAACTACTCCGGAAATCCATAAAAAAAGCAAAAAATTAATTTTTAATCACTATTTTTTCTATTAAACATATTATGTTATTGAAGTTGACTGCGAAGGCTTCAATCAAAAATTTATGATTTAATAGGAGGATTTTTTATGGCAGATTTACAAAACGGTTGTCCTACCGACGCTAATTTTAAAGAAGCGGTATGTGTGGATGCCGGCAGGGTTTACGATTCCTGCTGTGATAGGGACTGTCTTGAGGATTTGCGTTGCTTCTTCTTGCCCGAAGACCAAGAGCTTATATGCAACGCCATAAGCGTAAGACTGCGTTCTGCAGAGGTACTTAATGTATTTATAGACGTACAGCCCGTAAACTTCAATAAGGGCTTTTATTCCTGCGACCTTACATTCTTTTTCCTTTTAGGGTTTGACCTCTTTACTTCACCCAATAACCGCGCCACCTGTATAAACGGTATAACCACCTACAGCAAGCGTGTAATCCTTTACGGTAGTGAGGGTAATGTAAAGGTATTCTCCAATACATTAAGCGAGGAATGTATCAATCATAACACAACAAGCAAATCCAATAACTGTCCTAAATGTGTAGTTCAGGCGGTAGACCCTGTTCCCCTATCCGCACATATCGGCGAAATTCGTGATTGCTATGAAAATGTATGCTGTATTCCCGAGTGTGTCTGCAACTGCATTGGCGGTAACGTTGTGACCGACCAACAAAGCGGCGAGCCTGCAATTTTTGTAACCCTCGGTCTTTTCACAATTGTTCAGCTTATCCGCAATGTGCAAATGCTTATCCCTGTATACGATTTCTGTATACCCGAAAAGACCTGCACCGACTCTGCAAACGACCAGCCCTGCGACGCCTTCAAGAAAATTAAATTCCCTACCGATGACTTTTTCCCACCCCGTCCCTGTGATGTTTCGGGCTGTGGATGCGGCGCTAATAACTGCACCGAGGAATAAAAAAAATCCCGAGCATTAAATATAATGCTCGGGAAAAATTTCAATTAAGCGCCGATATATCAAGCTCCTCAAATTGCGAGAAGAATTTCTTTAAATCTGCAATATCCTTAGCAATACCGCCCTCATTTACACTCTCAAAATTCATAGGCATAACGGGGTCGTGAACACTAAGTCTCAGTAAAAACCAACCGTTTGGAGTAGAAACACGTATTCCCTCGCGGTTATCGTCAGCGATTTTATAATCGGGTACACGGCTTGCATATTCTTCTAACTTATTTATTACCTCAAGACCGTAAGCCTTAAAGTCATCAGCCTTAATGCTAAAACGCACTTCCTTTTCCTCAGCAGGCATTTTAAGCGGCTTTAATAATGCATTAATATCGGTGCCCTTTGCCAACTCAATTACTATTTTTGTAACAAGATACGCACCGTCATCAAGGAAATAGTTCTCCCTTAAAGCCGCATGGCCTGAGGTTTCAATAGCCAAGGGGCAGTCCTTGCCCTCATTTGTAAGCTCAATAGCCTTATTTATAACGTTTTTATAGCCTCTGCGATAGCGGTAATGTACACCGCCGAGGTCATTTTCGATAAACTCTTTAAGACCGTCACTTGTTACCGAATCGGTTACAATAACCGAGTCCCGTCTTCCGTCTACGGCTATGTAGGCGGCTAAAGCAATAAGGCGGTTGCGGTTAATTTCCTCACCGTTTTTATCTACACAGCCTGCCCTGTCAACATCGGTATCAAATATAATACCAAGGTCTGCGCCAGATTCGCGCACAGCCTCACAAATGCTGTTCATAGCTTCCTTATTTTCGGGGTTTGGTATATGATTGGGGAACATACCGTCAGGGGTTAGATATCGGCTGCCCTCAATATCTGCACCCAATGCTTTGAGCACATTAACGGCATAAAATCCGCCGGCCCCATTACCTGCATCAACTACAATTTTATAGTTTTTAAGCGGTTTTTCGTCCTCGGTTTTTCCAACCGCTTCACAGATAATGCGTCTTAGTCTTGCGGCATAAACCGACATATAATCCACTTTAATTACTGTACCCTTACAGCTTGCGAAAATAGATTCGCTTCTGTTTGCAAGCTCAACAATTTCTGCTATATCAGAGCTTTCAACACCGCCCTCATAAGTAAAAAATTTAAGTCCGTTGCGGTCAAAGGGGTGGTGGCTGGCTGTAACCTCAACTGCGGCATCAGTTTTAAGGTCTACCGTAGTCATAAACATAGCAGGGGTAGAGCTAAGTCCACAATCAAAAACCGTAACTCCCGCATCCTTTAAGGCTTCCTTTACTTTATATGCAAGGCAGTCGCCTGTAATACGCGAATCGTGACCTACTGCAACGGTAAGCTCAGACGGGCTTTTTGAATATTTATTTACATACCAAACCACAAAGGCCGAGGTTATGTCATAAACCGCATTTTCGGTGAGATTAACCTCATTGCCGCCCTTGTCACTTGCAACTCCCCTTATATCTGTTCCGCTTTTAAGTGAACTGTAGTCCATAACAAATTCTTCTCCTTTAAGAAAATAACTAACCGAAAAAATACTGCGCCGAATAATAGCCTATCACCAAAAGGGCAATAGCCGAAGCAGTGTAAATCATAGATTTAAAAAACAACTGCCTGCCATAATTTGTTTTTTTCATTTAACAATCACCTCAAAGGATAGTTTTCCCTTAATTTGAAGCGATTAATCAGGTGTTAAATTATGACTGTATCTCAAGTAGCACAAAATAAAATTAAAATTTCCCTTACTCATACCGAGGTTATAGCCTGCTTTGGTGAATACGAAAGGCTTTTAGGGCTTTCACCCAAAATTAAAACCGCCCTTAGTATGCTTTTAAATGACATAATCTCCGAACATTCTTTGTTTGAAAAAAACTGCAAAATTACAGCCAAAATAAGACTTGTAAAAAATTGCGGTTGTGAAATTACACTAACTGCACTGCTCCCCAAAAGAAAAACACCAAATAGAGAATGTGTATTTGAGTTTCCCGATACCGAAGCTCTTACAGGCGGCATAACCGAGGTTTACAAAACCAAAGCTAACCTTAGATTTTTAAGCCATCTTTATAAAACCGATAGCGGCTACCGTCTCATTATAAACTGTAAAAATCCTAAAGAGAGATTGTTTTTTCTCCACGAATTCTGCTTTAAAATAAGTGACAGCCTACAGGACATTGAATACACCAAGGAATACTGTATGCCATTAATTTTAAACTGTGCTATAGAAAAGTATGCCAAAGCCTTTTTAAAGTGATTTAATTAATTTAACGCGTTCTTCCATTTCATCTGAAAAGACATAACTGCCGGCAACCAGCACATTAGCACCCGCCTCTACGGCTAAGGGTGCAGTTTCGCCGTTTATGCCGCCGTCAACCTCCAAATCAACATTCAGTCCTTGACGCTCGCACTCAGCCTTTAATTTTGAAAGCTTGGGCAAAGCAGAGGGCATAAAGCTCTGTCCGCCAAAGCCGGGCTCTACCGACATTACAAGCACCATATCGCAAAGGGGCA
>CAZNTP010000029.1:0-16108 GCA_964575985.1 uncultured Ruminococcus sp.
AGATAAAGTTGTAAAGTGTTTTTTTGAAATTTTTTTACAATATTTCATATTTTAAAATTTTTATAGCGTTTCTACATAAAAAAATAAAGGCCTTTTGAGCCTTTATTTCTTATTTCTGCTTATTTAAATATTCATCAATAATAACCTCAAGCAGATTATTAACACTTCTTTTCTGCTTTTCGGCTTCGGTTTTTAATTTATCAATTACCTCTTGGGGTAGGCGTAAATTCACCTGAATTTTATCCGTCATAATACCACCTCGATATCATTATATACCACTTTTGTACAATTCGCAAGATACCACAGTGGTACACTTTGTTTATATTGTAGAATTTCAACCATCCCCTTGCAAAAGTGGTATCACCGTGGTATAATACCGATAAATAAAATTTGAGGTGATTAACTATGAGAAAAACAATTGAAGAAATCTGGAACGGAAATATTGATCCATCCGGTGAGGTCGGTGTAAACAATGATGAAATTAAAAAGGTATTGGGGTTAATAGAAAGCAACAACAAAAGACTGGAAGCTGTGCTTAGTGAGAATTACAAACCGCTTTTAGAAAAATTCAGAGATTGTTACGAGGAGTATTCGGTATTACTAACCGAACAAGCCTTTTGCGACGGCTTTTGCCTTGCTGTAAAAATTATGTCAGAGGCAATGATTAATTGATATAGTTATATATTCAAAACCAGAATTGCCAATATGCCTAATATGAACGCTGTTATCTGCGATTTAGTAGGCTTTTCCTTAAAAATAACAATTCCTGCAAGCATTGAGGCTATCATAATACCGATATTAAGTGTTGGGAAAAGAATTGCGCTTTTCATTCTACCCGCAAGCATGGTATTTACTAGGCTCACTATACCAAGACATCCGCCCGCAAGAATTGGGGATATGCTAAATTTTGGTTTTTCTCCATCTAATTGCTTTGAAATAAGTGTCATAAAAAGCGAAATTATGGTTGCAACCAAAAAGGCAAAGGTTAAAAAGCCGTCTAAATTATCAGCATCGTTCGATTGCTGATGCACCTTTTGAAGAATTCCCAAGCCACCCGATGCCAGCATAGCAATAAGATTTGGAATTATAAAGCCTATACCCTTTTTATCATTCTTTTTATCGGTAAAAGCCGAGAAAATAATTGCCAAGACCGCAATAGTTATTCCTAAAAACGAGGTTATACCGAATGGCTCGTTCCAAAATACAGGACCTGAAATTGTGGGAAAAATAAACCCGAAAGAATACACCATAGCGCAAATTGAGGTGGGTCCGCGATTTAGTGCCACAGTATAACACCACTGAGCTATAATTGTCACAATTCCAAATAAGGCGCCGTAAAAATAGGTTTTTGGTGTAGCGGTAGAAAAGGACTTTATGTTGCAGACAAATATACTTAACGTACCGCTGACAAAAAGCAAAAACTGATTAAAATAAAAGCTTTTATTACTGTCAGCCGTCATTCGTTTTGAAAAAACACCTCTACCTGTACCCAACATAACAGCAAAAATAAGCCATAAAATATTCATATTTTATACCTCGCCTTTAATTATGCGCGCCATTTCCTCACTTAAAATTTTGCGGTTATCATCATCCACAAGGCTAAAGCGGTTGCCGTCATTATGAGTGCTTAAATAATTCCATACACAGTAAGTAATACCGTTTTCCCTTAGCACCGAAATTACATCACGCATCCAATTTTCACGCCATTTAATGTTAGCGTGGCGGATTGTGCCAAACTCACCGCACCAAAGTATTTTATCGGGATTTTGTTTTACAAAATCGACAGCAGGCTGTAACGATTTTTTTATAAATTCCTTGTCCATTCGTGTAAAATCGGGATAAGCGTTTTCTCTTCCGTAGCCCACAAGCTGAGCATCACGATAGCGCTCAATATCGCAGGGGTACGGCATCTCACGGTTATAAAACAAGGTGGTTGGTTGCAGAACGCCCCTTTGGTGAGTAAATTCAAAGGGAGCGTATGTATGAAAGGTATAAATCATATTTTCATCATCGAAAAGCTTTAATTTTTTAAGATATGCGGGGTCGTTCCAGCTAATAGAACCGATTATAATTTTACGTGTCTTGTTTAGTTTACGAAGCGCTGAAACGGTCTTTTCTGCAAGATTGTTCCAAAGCTCAGGGTTTACATCCCTTACTTCGTTTAAAAGCTCAAAAGCTACCAGAGGTTTATCTATGTATCTTTTTTCAAAGGCGCACCACATATCAATAAAACGCTCTTGCAGTGCTTCATCATCAAGAAGTTCCTTTTCCTCTTTAATATCGCAGTAATTACCTATTGCCTTATGAAGATTAAGCACAACATTAAGTCCGTATTTTTCGCACCAAGAAATAAAGTTATCTATAAGCAAAAATATGTTTTCTCGGTATTTGCCGATATCTTCTTCAATAACAAGCTGGTCAAAGCCAAGGCGAATATGATCAAGACCGAGTGAGGCTATATATTCTATATCCTTTTCGGTAATATAGCTCTCAAAATGCTCAAAATCGCCGATTGTAAGACAGTAGCGTTTATTCTGCGGTAAAACGTTAAAGCGTTTATAATTGGTAAGCCAACCGCCAATGCCCATACCGCGCTGGAAGCCTTCAAATTTTTTCATTTTCAACACCTCAAACACATTTTACCGCTACAAATATAAATATGATAGCATTATAACTATTAGTTGTTGCACAATTCATAGATTTATGTTAATATGCTTTTGGTGATATAAATGAAAATCAGTATAAGCCTTACCGAAAAAGGAACGTTAAAATACCCCATACACACCCACAATCATTGGGAAATAATGTATTATGTATCTGGTGAGGGGTATCTTGAAACTATTGATAAAAACATAGATTTTACCGTAGGTACTATAATTGCAGTTCCACCTAATACACCGCACGGCTCGGTATCAGAAAACGGTTTTTGCAATATTTCTATCGGTGCTGATTTTTCACATTTACTTCATTTTGAAAAGCCCGTAGCCATAAACGATAATTCATATTTTGAGGGCAAAACCCTTGCTAATCTTATATACCAAAACCGCTTTGGCAGTCAAAGTCTGTTATCGGCTTTAAGCGAAGCCTTTGCGCAGTTCTTTCTCCAGAACATCAACTCCGAAAGCCACACAAAAATCGCGGTTTACGGTATTGCCAAAAAAATTCAGCAAAGCTTTCACTTGCCCGATATAAACGTTACCGAGTTTTTAGACCAAAGCGGATATTCAAGAGATTATATAAGGGACTGCTTCACAAAGGAAATGGGGTGCTCTCCCATAGCCTTTTTAGCTGAAACCAGAACTGAAAAAGCCCGTAAATTAATTGAAATTTACGGGCATAGCACACCGCTTCAGCGCATTGCTGAAATGTGCGGATATATGGATTATATTTATTTTTCAAGAACATTCAAAAAAATTGTAGGAAAATCGCCTAAAGAATATCTTAACACGCTCAAATAAAACTATTTTAATGTGTCGGCAATATCATAAATTAATTCTCTGCTCTTCTCCCAACCTAGACACGGGTCGGTAATAGATTTGCCGAAAATATGCTCACCTATCTTTTGAGCACCGTCCTCAATATAGCTTTCAATCATAAGTCCCTTAACCAAACCGCGAATATCCTTATTATGATTACAGCTATATATAACATCCTTTGCAATTCGTATCTGCTCGAGATATTTTTTACCCGAATTTGCGTGGTTGGTGTCAATTATTGCGGCAGGATTTTGAAGCTTGGTCTCTGCATAAATATCGCAAAGCTTTGCAAGGTCTTCGTAATGGTAATTAGAAACACTCTTGCCTGCATAATCTATGTAACCGCGCATAATGGCATGCGCATAGGGGTTGCCCGCGCTTGTAACCTCCCAACCGCGATAGATAAAGGTATGCTTATGCTGTGCGGCGGTTATGGAATTCATCATAATAGAAGGGTCACCGCTTGTGGGGTTTTTCATACCTACAGGCACCTCAATACCGCTGGCTGTAAGGCGATGCTGTTGATTTTCAACCGAGCGAGCGCCTACTGCTACATAAGCCAAAATATCTGACAGATAACGGTAGTTATCGGGATATAGCATTTCATCTGCACAGGTAAAGCCAAAATCGTTTAAAGCCGCCATATGTAAATCTCTTATAGCCACAATACCCTTTAGCATATCGGGGGTGACATCGGGGTCGGGCTGATGCAACATTCCCTTATAGCCGTCACCCGTGGTGCGCGGCTTATTTGTATAAATACGGGGAACGATAAAAATTTTGTCCTTTACCTCATCCTGCACAGTGCGAAGTCTGCCGATATATTCAAGCACCGCTTCCCTGTTATCAGCCGAGCAGGGTCCAATTATCAGCACAAACTTATCACTCTTGCCCGAGAAGATATCTCTAAGCTCGCTTGCTCTCGCATCCCTTACAGTCTCTAACTCAGGCGTTAAGGGATAACGCGATTTTATCTGCTGAGGTATAGGTAATTTTCTTTTAAATTCCAAATTCATAACTGTCACCCATTATTTATCTTTCTTGTCAAATAGTTTACGGCGCTCGGTTGAGGTGCGCATCATTTCACGCATACCGTCACGGTCATCGTTTTTGATTTTTTCATAAAGCTCATCAAAAGAGGCTCTGAATCGTTCCATTTCTTCAAGGAGCGGTTTTTTGTTGCTCAAAAAGAGCTCACTCCACATTTCGTCATTAATGCGGGCAATGCGTGTAAGGTCTCTGAAAGAGTCTCCCGTGTAGCTTTCAAGCCCCTCGGATTGATTACAGCACATAAGCGATACCGCAATACAGTGTGTAAGCTGTGACAAAAAGGCAATCATACGGTCGTGCTCTTCAACACTTAGCTCTGCCACCTGCTTAAAGCCCAAAATTTCACCTAAATTTCGGCACAGTTCAATAGCTTCGGGAGTATTTTTCTCGGTAGGCACTACAATATAGTTAGCGCCCTTAAAAATAGCATCATCACTGTTAACTACGCCCGAAACCTCTTTACCTGCCATTGGGTGAGCGGCGATATATTCAACATCCTCGCGCAGTACCGACTGAATTTCACGTACAACACAGCCCTTAACACCCGTAACATCGGTAATTACCGTGCCGCTTTTAAAATACTGTTGATTTTCCCTTATCCAATCTATAAACACGTGTGGATAAAGGGCGAACACAACTAAATCCGCCTCATTTACAAGCTCGGGGTTAACATCGGTTGTACCGAAATCAATAATTCCGTTTTCCATTGCGTAATCAATAGAAAACCTATCCTTAGTTATGGCATTTACTGTAAAGCCTAGCTTTTTAAGACCTTTAGCGTAGCTACCGCCCAAAAGACCTAAGCCTACAATTAAAATATTTATCTTCTTAATAAGTTTCATTTATATCACCTTAATACCTAGTGAGGCTATATCTTCAAAAAATTTAGGATAGCTTTTTGCCACTGCCTCAGCCCCTACAATTTCACCGCCTGTAAGACTTAAAAGCACCGCCATAGACATTACAATACGGTGGTCGTTATGGCTGAAAATCGCGCGGTCGGGAGCTTTTAAATCCGCTTTTTCAACCGTTATTTTATTTTCTTCAACCAAAACCTCTGCGCCCATTTTGCTAAGCTCTGCTTTCATAGCTTCGCCGCGGTCACTCTCTTTAATTTTAAGCCTTTTAGTACCCGTTAGCACTGCGCCGTTCTTTGCGGCGGCTACCGCCATAATTATAGGCGCTAAATCGGGGCAATCCGAAACATCGACTGTGGGACTGCCGTTTTGCAGTTCTTTAAAAATATCGTGGTAAACCATATCACCCTGAACACTTTTAGCGCTCAGACCCTTTACCATTACATTACCGCCAAAAAGATTAAAGGCATCTAAAAAAGCCGCGTTGGAATAGTCACCCTCAACCTTAATGTCGCGTTTTTTATAGGTTTGGCCGCCTTTTATATATATAGTGCGCTCATCTACACGGCTGATTCTTACCCCAAAATCAGCCAAAGCCTTAATTGTAAGGCTAAGGTAAGAGCCGCTCTCAATAGCACCCTCGATTTCTATTGTACTGTCATTTGGAAGCTTGGTCAGTGCGAACATAAGCCCGCTTATAAACTGGCTTGATATGTCGCCTCTGACTTTATATTTACCGCTTTGAAGTCTACCCTTAACGGTTACACTGTTCTGGGTTTTTACAAATTTTAAGCCCTGTGCCTTGCAAATTTCTTCATAAACTGATAGTGAACGGCTTAAAAGCCTTTCACTGCCGCTAAGTGTAATTTCCGTATCAAAAAGTAAGCATATAGGAATTAAAAACCTCAAGGTACTACCGCTTTCATTACAGAAAAGCATAGCTTTCTCAGGGCTTTTATTAAAATCAATACCGCCCAAAGCTACGGTATCTTCTGTTATTTCTACATCTGCACCCAAGGCTTTAAGGCACTGGAGAGTTGCCTTAACATCCTCAGAAAAATTTATTCCTTTTATAACACTGCCGCAAGACATACCGCCGCAGATAAGATATCTGTGCGCCATACTTTTAGAGGGCGGAGCCTCTATCCTGCCAGAAGCGGTGCTTTTTTCTATTTTTACTGTCATTTATTCTTCACCGTAGTTCTCTAACAAAAAGTCTATTGCTTCTATATAACCCTTTATTCCGTGGCCTGCAATCGTTTTAACGCAAGCAGCTCTTATAAAGCTAATCTGCCTGAAATCCTCACGCTTGGAAACATCCGAAATATGCACTTCGACAGTCGGTATTCCTACCGCCTTTAAGGCATCAAGCAAAGCAATGCTTGTGTGGGTATAAGCTCCGGGATTAATTACAATACCGTCAAACACACTGTACGCAGCTTGAATTTCATCCACCAAAGCGCCCTCGTGGTTTGACTGAAAAAGCTTAACCTCAAAGCCCTTCGCAGTGGAATATTCCTCAATATTAGAACACAGTGTTTTAAAATTTTCACTGCCGTAAATATCGGGCTCACGAATACCTAACATATTAATATTTGGCCCGTTAATTACCAGAATTTTCATTTAAAAACGCCTCTTTGATTTTTTCTGTAACAGTTTCAATTTCACAGTCGTTTTTTACAATGTAATCAGCACTGTTACAGTATATTTCATATCTTTCATTATATCTTTTGGTAAGCTGTTCCCTACTGCTTGAAAGCGGTCGGTCATCAGTAGTAATAAGTAATTCAAGCGGACGGTTGATAAAAACAATGAACCCGTTTCTGCGAAGCCTGTCTATATTACCTTTATTTAAAATCGCTCCCCCGCCTGTAGAAATTACCGCCGACTGCCGTCTTGAAAGCTCGGCTATAACCTCGGTTTCAACCTTTCTGAAATACGTTTCGCCGTGTCTCTCAAAAATTTCGGGTATGGAAATACCCTCTGCTCTCACAATTTCTTCATCACAGTCAATAAATTCTTTAGAAAGGCTGTTTGCTATCACTTTACCTATTGTGGTTTTGCCGCAGGACGGCATACCGATAAGCACAAGGTTACGTTTTTCTAAGAAAAGCTTATTATAAATTCTATCGATTTCCGATTTATCAAACTCGCGGTTCTTAAATTTTTCCGCCGCAAAAACTGCCTGAGCCACAAGCATATAAAGTCCGCCCGTAGCCTTAACACCCATTTCCTTAGCCTTTGTTACAAGCTCAGTATTAAGCGGATTATAAACCGCATCCACAACACCCGAAAGCTGTGTGAATTTTAAAAGATCCACCGCAGTGCCGTCTATATTAGGATACATTCCGCAAGGGGTGGTATTAATTATTACATCAGCATCACGGTGCTCAGCCTCGGCTTCTGTATAGGTTATAAGCCTATCGCCGCCGCTTCGGGATACGCGGTAGACTTCTGTAACACCCATAGCCTCGGCTACAGCCAAAGCCGTTTTTGAAGTTCCGCCACTGCCCAAAATAAGCACCTTTTTATCCCTTAACTCAATATCTGCGTGCTCTATAAGGGCTTTAAGTCCCGAAAAATCAGTATTATAACCGTAAAGCTTGCCATCTCTATTCACAACTGTATTAACAGCGCCTATTTTTTCAGCCGTTTCGTCAATAACATCAAGATAAGGTATAATATCCTGCTTATAAGGAATAGTTACATTAATGGCTTTAAATTCGGGATTTTTAAAAAATCCGTCAAGTTCTGATTTTGCAATCTCCTTAAGCTCATATTCGTAATCGGTAATTTCTGCGTGTATTATTTTAGAAAAGCTATGTCCTAGTTTTTCACCTATTAGTCCGTATTCCATTAATTAGCCAACCAATCTGTTCCAAATCTGCCCGATAAAATATCACAAAGCACCAGGGCGGTTATACTGTCAACCACAACACGTGCGCGGTGAACTATGCAGGGGTCGTGTCTGCCGCCTGCCTCGATAACAGTATTCTTATTATTAATAAAATCTACCGTAGACTGCTCTTTACTGATAGTGGGTGTAGGCTTAACTGCCACACGGAAAACAACAGGCATACCATTGGTAATTCCGCCGTTTATACCGCCGTTGTTGTTGGTTTTGGTTTTAATAGCACCGCCGTCGGTATAAAAACTGTCATTAGCCTCGCTACCAAGCATATCGGCAAAACCGAAGCCTGCACCAAATTCAACACCCTTTATGGCAGGTATAGCAAATAGCGCGTGGGAAAGCAGACTTTCAACACTGTCAAACCACGGCTCACCCACACCTGCTGGCAGACCTATTACCGCAGTTTCGAGCACTCCGCCTACACTGTCACCCTCTGCTTTTGCCTTAATAATGCTGTCTTGCATTAGTTCAGCCTTAGTGCCGTCAATCACGGCAAAGGCTTTTTTATTTAAAGCCTTAATTTCGCTCTCTAAATTGGAAAACTTAGCATCGGCTATCCCTGCGCACCTTGAAATATGAGTGCCTATGTATATGCCTTTGTTTCTAAGCGCAGAAATTGCAATAGCGCCTGCGGCTACTATTCCTGCAGTAATTCTGCCGCTGAAATGTCCGCCGCCGCGGTAGTCTTCAAAGCCGTGGTATTTGCTGTATGCAGTAAAATCGGCGTGACCTGGACGGGCTTTGCATCTAATCTCGCTATAGTCCTTGGATTTTGTGTTCTCGTTAGGAATTACTATGCAAATCGGTGTGCCCGTAGTCTTACCCTCAAAAACACCGCTTAAAATTTCAAAATTATCACTTTCTACACGCGGTGTTGAAATACTGCCGACAGGTCTTCTAAGGGATAGTTGTGAGCTTATAAAGTCACTGTCTACAGCAATTCCCGGGGCTAAACCGTCAATAACAGCGCCTAATGCAGTGCCATGGCTTTCGCCGAATATTGTCACTGCAACATTTTGACCTAAAGTGTTTTTCAATCTTACTCACCTCTTTAAATCCTCTGCTAACTTTGAAAAAGGCATTTCTTTCATTTTGAAATCACCGATTTCTTCTACATAGACCACGGTTATTTTGTCGCCTGACATCTTTTTATCGTGGCGCATAGCCTCGATAATAACATCGGTGTTATAGTTTACTTTTGTAGGAAGATTTAGTTTATTTAAAACCTTTATAAGCCGCGGTCTTACAGCCTCTGAACACATCGGTAGCATACCGAGTGCTACACATTCGCCGTGGTAAAGATTTTGCATTTCGTTTTCGCTCTCAATTGCGTGGGCTAAGGTATGACCGAAATTAAGAATTTTTCTAAGTCCACCCTCTTTTTCGTCCTGCTCTACTACATAGCGTTTAATTTTAAGCGAAGCCTCAATGATTTTATCAATATTAGGCATTATTTCCTCTGTTTCAAAAAGTGTGAAAAGCTCCTTGTCAGAGGTAAGCGACATTTTAACCGACTCAGCGAGTCCGTTTGAAATCTGTCTTTGGGGCAAGGTTTTTAAGGTATCAGAATCAATAATAACGGCCTTTGGCGGATAAAAAGCACCTACAATATTTTTATAGCCCTCAAAATCAATAGCAACCTTACCGCCTACCGAGGAATCTACCTGAGAGAGCACGGTTGTGGGTATATTATAAAAGTCAACACCCCTCATAAAAGATGCCGCCACAAATCCTGCAAGGTCACCTACAACACCGCCGCCTACTGCCATTACACAGTCACTGCGGGTAAATCCGAATTCCACCATTTTGCCAAGCAGCATTTTAAAGCTTTCAAAGCATTTTGATGCCTCGCCCTCGGGGATAGTTACAATATACGGTGATTTGCACTGCTTTGCCGCAGTCTGTGAATACTCACTCGGCACACCGCTATCGGTCACAATAAGCACCTTTCTATCTAGCTTTAAATGCTTATTCAAATCATTAAGAGCCCCGCGCTCTAAAACAATATTATATTCACCTGTAGAGGTCTTTACAGGGATTATCATTTACTTCACCTACAAACTGATTTCCTTTTCAAAACTACCTATAACCTTAATTTCACTGCATTTTTCCTTGAGCTCGTTTAGCATTTTCTTGCCCTCGGGGGTATTGATATTTCCCTCACCCTCGGCATAGAAATAATAACTCCATATAAGCTCTTTGGTAGGACGGCTTTTTAAGGCTTTAAGGTTAAAACCGTTTTCACCTATTATGGAAATTGCTTTTCCCAAAGAACCCGCCTCGTTAGTAACAGTAAAAAGCATAATAAAATGCTTGTCATCCTTCGAGGGAGTTTTAGCGCTTCTTGAAAATACAGCAAAACGGGTAGTATTATTATTGCTTTCGTTAATATGAGCCTCTATTTTTTCAAGACCGTATTTTTCGGCGGCATCATCACTTGCAATAGCGGCAATATCGTGTCGGCCCATTTCTGCCACCTGTTTTGCGGCAACCGCGGTATTAATCGCCTCTATAGTCTCAAACTTATGCTTCTTTATATAGCCTGCACACTGCCCCAAAGCCTGAGTGTGACTTATAACCTGCTTTATCTGGTCTATTTTAGTGCCCTTAACCGCCAACAAATTCTGCACAACACCGATATCATAAATACCGTTTATATAAAGCGGACCGAAAAAGCTTAAATCCATTACCTGACCAACGTCACCGTTATAGCTGTTTTCAATCGGCAGAATTACACAGTCACATTCACCGTCAACCACAGCATTATAAGCCGACTTAAAATCGGGATAAGGCACTGCCACAGCATCAGGAAAAACCTTATGTGCGGCAATATTTGCAAACGCGCCCTCTACTCCGCTGAAAGCCACGCGCATACCCTCTAAAAGACGGTGCTGATAGCTTTTAGAAACATCCATATTATGCTGCAAAAAATTTATGTAATAGGATTTATAATCCTCATTGGTTATATACGCGGAATTACGCTTTATAACCTCTGCCTCACGTGCGGCATCGGTCACCTGTGTTCCGTGTAGTCGCTTATATTCGGCAACAGTACGGACGGCATCCATTCTCTTCTCAAAGAGGCTTGCCATATCCTTGTCAACCTCGTTAATAATCTGTCTTGCTTTTTCAAGTTCTGTCATTTTAACAGCCCTTTCTTTAGGGAATATTTATTATTTATATTCTTCAATCAGCTTTTTAAAGTACGGAAGTGATTTTTCAATCATTTCATAGCTTACACAGTAGCTTATTCTGACATATTCGGGACAACCGAAGCCCTCACCCGGAACTAAAAGTAAATCATACTTTTTAGCTTTTTCGCAAAATGCGGCGGCATCCTTTTCGGGCGATTTTACAAACAGATAAAATGCGCCGTCGGGCTTAGCCGCGGTATAGCCGTATTCGGTAAGCGCATTATAAAGAAGATTGCGGTTTTTCTCATAAGCTGAGATATCACCTGTAAGACCCAAACATTCGGCTACAGTATACTGCAAAAGGCTAGGTGCACAAACAAAGCCTAAGGCTCTACCCGCGCCGCAAACGGCGGCATAAACATCCGCACGGTTTTCTACCTTTGGAGATACAAATATATAACCTATACGCTCACCCGGAAGAGATAACGATTTACTGTAGGAATAGCAAACTACAGTATTGTTGTAATACTCAGGGATATACGGAACTGTAACATTACCGTAAACCAATTCTCTGTAAGGCTCATCGGCTATTATGTATATTTGTGTGCTATATTCACTTGCTTTTTTAGTAAGCAAATCAGCCAATCCCTTAATGGTTTCTTCACTAAATACAACACCGCTTGGGTTGTTAGGTGAGTTTACAATTATTGCCTTTGTGTTCTTATTGATTGCGGCTTCAAGGGCGGTGAAATCAATTTGAAAATCGCTTTCACGGCAGTTTACAACCTTTACTGTAGCACCTGCCTTTTCGGCAAATACTGTGTATTCGGGGAAAAAGGGCGCTAAAACTATAACCTCGTCCCCACAGTTTACAAGTGCATTAAGGGTAATTGTAAGCGAAGCCGCCGCGCCGCAGGTCATATACAAAAGGTCGGGTGTAGCATTTATATTAAAACGGCTGTTAATATGGTCGCTTATAGCTTTTCTTACAGGAAGCGCCCCCTGTGCTGAGGTATAGCCGTGCAAAGCCACACTGTCCTTTTCTGTAACGAGTCTTTTCATAGTTTCGTTTACAAATTCGGGGGCTGGGATACTGGGATTACCGAGACTGAAATCATAAACATTCTCGGCGCCTATTTCAGCGCGTCTTTTATTGCCGTACTCAAAAATCTCTCTTATTACGGAACGCTTTTTGCCAAGCTCCATCATTTTTTCGGATATCATATAAATTTTCTCCTTTTTAAAATATAAAAACCTGCAATTCGAAATGCAAAAAGCACGACGAAAAGCAGGCTGACTGTAAATTGTGATAAGCGGTTAGGCTTCACAGGTGTACAGACAGTCCGCATTGGTAAAGTAATAAAATCGATTATATGATTTTACGAACATTCTGTCCACCCCTTTTGAAAAAACTTATTTCACTTATAATACTCCTTTTAAAGCCATTTGTCAACATTTTATTTACAAAATTTTGATAATGCAAAGGCTCGCCCAATAGGTCGAGCCTTTTAAAAGGAAAAATATTCTATTCTAATTCGAATGCGCCTGTGTAGAGCTGGTAGTATTTACCCTTTTCTGCTATTAAGTCATCGTGAGTACCTCGCTCAATAATTCTGCCCTGCTCTAAAACCATAATTACATCCGAATTTTTAACGGTTGAAAGTCTGTGAGCTATAACAAATACCGTTCGGCCGCTCATAAGTCGGTCCATACCCTTAGCCACAATTGCCTCGGTTCTGGTATCTATACTTGAGGTTGCCTCGTCAAGTATCATAACAGGCGGGTCAGCAACTGCCGCACGCGCGATTGCTATTAACTGGCGCTGACCTTGTGAAAGGTTTGAGCCGTTATTTGAAAGCTCGGTTTCGTAGCCGTTTGGAAGTCTTGATATAAAATCGTCTGCACCCGAAAGGCGTGCTGCCTCTATACATTCCTCATCGGTAGCGTCAAGTCTTCCGTAACGGATATTATCCATAACAGTACCTGTAAACAGATTGGTTTCCTGTAAAACTATACCGAGAGAGCGTCTGAGGTCGCTCTTTTTAATTTTATTGATATTTATACCGTCGTAACGGATTTTACCGTCAGCAATATCGTAAAAACGGTTAATAAGGTTTGTAATTGTGGTTTTACCGGCACCCGTAGCGCCTACAAATGCCACCTTTTGACCTGGCTTTGCATAAACATCAATATTATGAAGCACTACCTTATCTTCTGTGTAGCCGAAATCAACATCGAAAAGTCTAACGTCACCCTCAACCTTTTTATAGGTAACAGTACCGTCTTGGTGAGGATGCTTCCAGCCCCATATACCTGTACGGTCACCCGTTTCGGTAAGAGTGCCGTCTTCATTTTCGGTAACCTTAACAAGTGTAACATAGCCGTCGTCGGTCTCAGGTTTGGTATCCATTAGCTTTAATAGACGGTCAGCACCTGCAAGACCCATAACTATTGCATTTATCTGCTGAGAAACCTGATTAACATTACCCGTAAACTGCTTGGTCATATTAAGGAAAGGAATAACCACGCTGATACCGAAAACAACCTCTCTGCCGAAAGCCGCCGAAAGACTGATATTTGTAAAGCCGTCCGACAGTAAGAATAAACCGCCAACAGTTGCAATTATAACATAAAGAATATTACCGATATTCATATTAATCGGTCCTAAAATATTGGCATAGCTATGTGCCTTACTGCTGTCCTCGAAAAGAGCATTGTTAATTTTGTCAAACTCTTCTTCGCTTTTATTTTCGTGGCAGAAAACCTTTACAACCTTTTGACCGTTCATCATTTCCTGAATAAAGCCCTCGGTTTTACCGACCGCCTTTTGCTGACGGATAAAATACTTTGCCGAGCCGCCGCCTACAGTCTTGGTAACAAACATTAGCAGCATTACTCCGCCGATTACGATAAGGGTCATCCACACACTGTACCAAAGCATTATAAAGAATACTGTAATTACAATAAGTCCTGCCTGTAAAATTGATGGAATTGCCTGTGATACCAACTGACGCAGAGTATCAATATCGTTAGTATAATGGCTCATAATATCGCCGTGCTTATTAGTATCAAAATACTTAATCGGCAAATTCTGCATACCCGAGAACATAGCTTTTCGGGTTTTGCTTAAAAAGCCCTGTGTAATATAAGCCATTAACTGAGTATGCGCAAAAAAGGATAAGAGAGATATAAGGTAAAGCACACCCAAGATGACAATTTTAGGTATAATCTCATTTTGAGCCGCCGCCCAATCACGACTTATATACCACTTTTCAATAAGTGCTATTATCTGTTGATTGAAAATAGCAGGCATTGTGTTTACAATAGCCGAAAAAATTATACAAACCAAGGTTACGGGAAGCAACACAGGATAACTTTCAAAAAGCATTTTAAGCACCCTTTTAAGTGCCCCCGGGTTAAACTTAGGCTTTGGTCTGCCCATGGTGGCACCTCTGCCCATTGGCATATTAGGCTTACTCATTATCCTCACCTCCGCTTACCTGCTGTTCATAAACCTCGCGGTAAATTTCACTAGTTTCGAGTAGCTCGCTATGAGTTCCCATTGCTGAAATTTTACCGTTATCCATAACAATAATAAGGTCGGCATCCTCAACAGAGGCTACTCTTTGCGCTATTATTATTTTAGTAGTTTCGGGAATAAATTGCTTAAAGCCCTTACGTATAAATGCATCGGTTTTAGTATCCACCGCACTTGTTGAGTCATCTAAAATAAGGATTTTGGGATGCTTTAAAAGCGCCCTTGCAATACATAGTCTTTGCTTTTGTCCGCCCGATACATTGGTACCGCCCTGCTCAATATAGGTGTCATATTTATCGGGGAAGCTTTCGATAAACTCGTCTGCTTGAGCGAGCTTACAAACCTCGGCAATCTCCTCATCGGTTGCCTTTTCATTACCCCAACGAAGATTTTCTTTAATAGTACCCGAAAAAAGCTGATTCTTTTGAAGCACCATTGCAACGCCGTCACGAAGTGTTTTAATGTCATAGTCTTTAACATCCACTCCGCCGACTAAAACTGCGCCCTCGGTAACATCATAAAGTCTTGGTATTAACTGCACCAAGGACGATTTACTCGAGCCCGTACCACCTATAATACCAACCGTCATTCCCGATTTAATCTTTAGGTTTACATCTTCAAGCGCATATCTCTTTGCTTTTTCTGAATATTTGAAGCTTACATTCTTAAACTCAATCGTACCGTCTTTAAGCTCGGTTACAGGGTTTTGTGGGTTTGTGATTGAGGGTTTCTCGTTAAGCACCTCGCAAATACGCTTCATAGATTCGATAGACATTGTCATCATAACATAAATCATAGAAAGCATCATAAGCGACATAAGTATCTGCACACCGTAGGTAAGCATTGCAGAAATCTGACCTACATCAACCGTTGTGCCGCCAGTGGTTATAACAAGGAAAGAGCCTATTAGCAGAATACCAACCGTGTTAAAGTACATACAGAACTGCATTATCGGTGTATTAAGCGCTACAATGCGCTCTGCCTTGGTGAAATCGCGGCAAATATCGTCTGCCGCAAAATTGAACTTTTCCTTTTCAAATTGTAGACTATGCAAAAAGCCTGTGTATATTATTTTGTTTCAAGAACGCATTTCTAGCAGCTCTAACAACAGCAACGAGAATACTTCGATTAAGGTCTGCCTG
>CAZNTP010000030.1:0-15915 GCA_964575985.1 uncultured Ruminococcus sp.
CCTCAAACTCGATTTCCTTGTAGCCCTTAACACTCTTTTCAATAAGAACTTGGTGTACAGGGGAAAGCTTAAATGCGTTAAGACCAACCTCAATAAGCTCTGCTTCATTGTATGCAAAGCCGCCGCCTGTACCGCCCAGGGTAAATGCAGGACGAAGCACTACAGGGTAGCCAATGCGAGCTGCGGCTTCCTTTGCTTCTTCAATACTATATGTGATTTCAGAGGGAATAGTCGGCTCGCCTATAGACTGGCAAAGCTCCTTAAACAGCTCGCGGTCCTCGGCTCTTTCAATACTCTCACTGCTTGTACCCAAAAGCTCAACGCCGCATTCTTTAAGAATACCCTTTTGTTCAAGCTGCATAGCAAGGTTAAGACCTGTCTGACCGCCAATACCCGGAACTATAGCGTCGGGGCGCTCGTAACGGAGGATTTTTGCCATATATTCTAAGGTTAAAGGCTCCATATAAACCTTGTCCGCAATGGTGGTATCGGTCATAATGGTAGCAGGGTTAGAGTTACAAAGCACTACCTCATAGCCCTCTTCCTTAAGGGCGAGACATGCCTGTGTTCCTGCATAGTCAAACTCAGCCGCCTGACCTATAACGATAGGGCCTGAGCCAATAATCAAAATCTTTTTAATGTCTGTTCTCTTTGCCATTTTTTCTTCCTCCGTAATATATTAAATGTTAGTGTATACTGTTTTTTGGTCGCAAACCGTGAGTTTGCACACACCGAAAAGCTGCTCATTCTCGAATGGTGTAGCCTTGCCCATAGATAAGAACTCATCAGGGTTTACGGTGTATTCCTCGTTTAAATCGAAAACGCATATATCATCGGTTAACTTGAGACCGAAACGCTTTCTCGGGTTAACCGACATAACCTCGACTAATTTTTCAAGGGTTATAACACCCGTTTTCACAAGCTTTGTATAAAGCACCGAAAAGGCGGTTTCAAGGCCTACTACACCCATAAGGCTTTTTTCGAGTCCCTTGCCTTTTTCCTCACGTGAGTGGGGCGCGTGGTCGGTAGCTATCATATCAATAGTGCCGTCCTTTAGTCCCTCAACTAAAGCCTGCCTGTCCGCTTCGCTTCTGATTGGCGGATTCATTTTAAATCTGCCCTCGTCTTTTAGCATCATATCATTCATAACAAGGTAATGGGGAGCGGTTTCACAGGTAACGTCCACACCCTCAGCCTTAGCCTTGCGGATAAGCTCAACGCTTTCTTTACAGGAAATGTGGCATACGTGGTATTTACAGCCCGTTTCTTTAGCGAGTTTTAAATCGCGCTCAATAGGTCGCCATTCGCTTTCACTGCAAATGCCTTTGTGACCGTGTAATTTTGCATACTCACCGTCGTGAATGTATCCGCCCTTTAAAAGACTGTTTTCTTCACAGTGGGCTACTATTATTTTGCCTAAAGCCTTGGCTTTTATCATAGCCTCGCGCATTAATTCCTCTTTTTGCACACCTCTGCCGTCATCCGAAAAGCCGAAACACAACTCGCTCAAATTTTCAAAATCGCTTAAAGCCTCGCCCTGCTCGCCTACGGTTATTGAGGCATAAGGGTAAATCTTAATTACGGCGCCTTTTTCAATAAGCTCTTTTTGAAGCTTCATATTTTCCAAGCTATCGGGCACTGGGTTAAGGTTTGGCATAGAAAAAACTGCCGTATAGCCGCCGCGCGCCGCCGCAAGAGTACCGCTTTTTACGGTCTCCTTATATGAAAAACCCGGCTCCCTGAGATGAACGTGTACATCACAAAAGGCCGGAAAAACAAAACAATTATTAAAATTAGAAACAATACCGCCGCTGTTTGAAAAAGAAGAAACAGTGGGGCTAAGGTTTAGGAAAAAATCACCCGAATGAAAAGCGCCGTCTTTATAAAATTTTACTTTTTTTAAGGTTATATTCATAATTCTGCCGCCTTTCAAATTTAATACGTCTTTATCCAATATATTCTATCATAAAGGCATATATATGTCAAGCAAAAAGAGCTTAAAAAAGGCTTAAAATTATGGAAAATTTAAAAGTTTTTTTACCACCTTCTCACCCCGTCTATGTGGATAAATCGGGCAATATCGTAATCGTAGCTGTAAAGCGGTCGGTTTAAGGCATTAAAGCTGTGCGCTGCTAAAAGTATTACGGGCGAAACGGCGGTTATAACGGGCGAATGGTAAAAGCTACCGTCACTTTTACCTAACTGCACAATGTCGCCAATCATTATTTCGCTTTCATTAACTACGTGCCCAAACGGACCTACCGAGCGGTTGTTTATTAGAAAATTGTAAAGAAAGCCAACGCCACTCCAAGAGGGTGTTCTGTCCGACAGCGAGCGGTAATACCAGCCTAAAGTTTTGGTGTAATTCATAATCTTGGCACCCGCAAAAATGCATTGCGAGGCAAAGCTTGTGCAGTCGCCGCCTATGTTTTCAAAGTCATAATAGGCAGGATTTCGGCTAAGCGCCCATTTTTTAGCATACTCTACGGCGGCAGTTCGGTTATAGGCTTGTTCTCTCATAAAATATCCCCTCATAATATATTATGAGGGGATAGGGTGAATAATTAATGATTTTTTGTAGAATAAAGGGTTACTTTGCCCGAAAGAAAATAAGAAATTAAAATTGCAAGGGACATAGCTAAAAGCTTTGGGGTATCAAAAAGCTCGGCGCATAAAAACAGTGTGGCAAAGGGACAGCTTGTAACACCGCAGAAAAGCGCGGCTAAACCAACGGATGCGCCGAAAGAGATATCAAGCCCTAAAATAGCGGCAAGACTGCCGCCCAAGGTAGCGCCGATAAACATTGTGGGAACAATTTCGCCGCCCTTAAGACCTGCGCCCACAGTTAAGGCAGTAAATATTATTTTAAGCAAAAAGGCTTCGTGGCGGACGATTCCCTCATCAAATACCCTTTCAATAATATGTATGCCGCTGCCGTTATAGTCGGTAGTGTTTAAAATAAGTGTAAGGGCTACAATTATAAAGCTACCCACAAAAATTCTAAGATAAGGATTTTTTAAAAGCTTTTCAAATGCCCTTTTAGAAAAATGCAGTGAATAGCAAAAAAGAATGCTCACCAAAGCACCTATTACTGCAATTAGCAAGGTTTTAAAAATAAGGTTTAAATTTAATTTGGGTATGCAGTTTATAGAAAAATGCTCGGGCGCCACATTCATTGCAGAGGCCACCGCCTTTGCACTAAGGGCAGAAACTAAGGACGGGACAAAAGCTTTGAAGTGCTTTTCTTCGCTTTTTAATACCTCAACTGCAAAAACCGCCGCACCTATAGGCGTGCCGAAAACGGCAGAAAAAAGACCTGCCATACCGCAGACAGTAAGTATCTGTCGGTGGGCTGTGTTAAGGCGAAAAACTTTTGATACAAGGGCTGAAACACTGCCGCCCAATTGCAAAGCTGCCCCCTCTTTACCTGCAGAGCCACCGCAAAGGTGGGTTATAACCGAAGCCGCAAAAACCGCAGGCGCTAACAAAATCGGTACTTTCCTTTCGGTTTTAGCGGTCTCAAAAATCTGATTTGTACCGACATCGCTTACACGGCATATTTTATAAATCCACACTGACAAGAGGCTTAAAATGGGTAAAAGCAGTATCAGCTTTTCATTTTGCAGACGAGTCTGTGTTACAAAAGATATGCTTTTTGCAAAAGCGCTGCCTAAAATCCCGCAAAGAATACCTACCGTGAGGCTAAGCCCTAACCAAAGTAAAAAGTTTTTTATATAAAAAGAGAGAGAATTTTTGAGTTTAAAGCCATTTTTCATAAAATTCTCTCCTTTTAAAATCCTTTATTTTATTTTTTTAAAATTACCGTAGGTTTCGTTAACCGTTTCCGAAAAAGAAAAGGTGTTATCGTATTTATTTAGTATGTTTTGTAAATCTATTATCTGGTGGCGGTTAATAACGCAAATAAGAAGTGTTTTTTCATCATTGCTGAAACTGCCCACCGCAGAAATTTTGGTTGAGCTGTGACGAAGTGTTTTTAAAATTTCGTCGGTAATTTCTTCGGGGTGGGAGGTTATAATTGTAAATTTACAGGCGGTTTTTGTGCCCTTTATTATAAGATTGCCGACAAAGTTTGAAATAAAGCAATAAAGAACACAAAGGCAAACGGGTTTGTAATCAAAGCTAAGGGTATTATTGGCATCGGGCTTAGCACAAACAAAGAATGAAATTGCCGCAACAATGGCATTTAGTGTAAAGGTAACCCAAAAGAAATTAAGCTCGGGCTTTTTGTGACTTATGTATTTGGAAATTATATCTGTGCCGCCTGTTGAGGCTGTAAGCCTGAAGCAAGCACCGTAAACAAAACCGCTTAAACACCGCTTAATATAACGGGATATATAGTATCGTGGCCATCTGCCTTGTACTGAAAAGCCGTAAGTCCCAAGCTTTGCAGATAAAGAAAAACAAAGGAATAGATAAGGCAAAAGCAAAGTGAACGTTTTGCAAATTTTTTGTCTACTAAGAAATATGCTAAAATACAGAGCGGAATATTAATTATCAGGGACATATAGCCTATACTAAAGCCGGTTTTATACTGTATCATAGTAGCAATTCCGTTAAGCCCCGCGGGCGCAAACCCGTTTTCAACAATAAAAAGCTGATAATTAAATGCCAATAAAACAGCGGTAAGAATAATTTTTAAATAGCTTAAAAACAGTGCGATGCCTTTTTCATAACAATCCTTCCTTTTGTATGGTCTATACTTGAAGAATAACACAGGTATATAGCTTTTTCAAATCGAAAATTTTACTTTTTTAACCTTGAAGCTGAGAAAAAAACAAAATTTTATATAATACTTGTAATAAAAATTTCAATTCCAATAAATATAAGTATTACACCGCCTAAAATACTGGCTTTTCCTGCAAGATGAGTGCCAGCCACCTTACCTATAGCTAGCCCTGCAAAGCAGATAACAAAGGTAACTGCTCCAATAAGCAGGCAGGCGATAAGGGCTTCTAAAGCATTGTAGTTTGCTATAGTAAATCCGACCGACAGCGCATCAATAGAGGTGGCAATACCCTGAATTAAAAGGGCGCTGAGGGTAACAGCCGAAAGACTTTCGGGCTCTCCGCTCTGCTTTAGTCCCTCAAATAGCATTTTACCGCCTATATAGCTTAATAGAATAAGCGCTATCCACGGAATGAATTTCTCAAAAATTTTAAAATACTGCGCTACGGTTGAAACACAAATCCAACCAAGCATAGGCATAGCAAACTGAAAAACCGAGAAAACGCCTGCAATACCGCACATTTTACGCTTTTTCATTGTAGGCTCACTCAGCCCGTTTGCAAGGGAAACCGAAAAGGCATCCATAGCAAGACCTATGCCTAAAAGTATACTGTTGAAAAAGAAAGAAAATCCCAAATTCATTTTTAGTCCTCGCTTTTAGAGTAATATTTTATCATACTGTATGGTTATATCATAATTAACGAGGTTTTTCAATTATTTTTTTAAAGTCTTAAAAATTTCTTCTGTAGCAAGGCGCGCCTTTGCCACATTGGTTTTGGATTTCGGGAAGCAATAATAAAGGCGCTTTTTGTCGCCAATGCAGATAACATCGTCTATTTCGTACCAATAGTAATCGGCATAAAGCCCGTAGGATGCATTTGGACTTTGGGTGTAATTAAGTCTGCCGTCGGCGCTCACAAGTGTAAAGCCCTCGGGCGTGTGGGTAAGGCGGCCGCTTCCTATCATATATATTGCTTTATAGTCAGCAAGAATACCGATTTCCACCTCGGTGTCAAGGCGGTATGTGCCGTCTAAGATTTCCTTTTTAACACACTCTCTTTCCCAATTATACCAATCGGGTATGTGTGAAAACTCGGTGTCACCGTCAAGGGCTTTAAGTCTTCCGTAAATGTCCATTTCATAGGTTTTTCCGCAGTTTTCGCATTTAAGGGTAGTGCCACTACCCACCATTTTTTCTTCAGAGCCGCAGGCGGCACAGCGGTAGAGTATCCGCTGGAGTCCGTCTGCCCTGAATTTTTCGGTTACGGCGGTTTTTGTGTCTAACTGACGGGCAAAGTTATCAAAGGTGAATTCCTTTTCTAAGGCTTCACTTAATTCTTCGGCGGTTTTTTGGGCAATTTCTTCGGCGGTAAAAAGGCAGTTTACATGGGCGCTTACCTTTACCTTTCGCTTTTGCAGACCGTTATAAAGCGGGTCTCTGAGAAACGCGCCGTCGGTCATAACAGTAACCACAGGCACACCGAGTTTCTTTATAAGCACGCCTAATCTTTGGGGTAGCGGTGTAGTGCAACCGTCAAAGCTGTAGCTGGCTTCGGGGTACATAAGCACACTGCAGTTTTCCTTTTTTATCGCGTGCAGAATATCTCCTATAAGGGCGATATCGGTCACAAATTTATTTGTCGGTATGCAACCGAGTTTTCGCATAAGAAAGCTTTTTCCTACAAAGCCGTCCGAGGTGCAGACAATATTAAAGGGCTTTGGGAAGAATATTTTATAGGCAATCTCCAGGTCGATAAAGCTTGAATGATTCATTAATATAAGGTATGGTCCTTTACCTGCCTTATCCATACGCGAGGTTGTATATTTAAAGCGTGTAGCTAAAAGGTCGGGCAAAGAAATAATACGTATTATTGCGCCTAAAATCCACCACGGCTTTTGAGGTCGGCGGTGTTTTGGCGGTGTTATTTTATCTAAATACGAAAGGTCAACCCTTTTTGTTTTTATTTTCATAGAATTTTCTCCTCAAATATTCTTTAATATATTTTACAATATTAATAGATATAACACAAGGAAAAACTGAAAATAAAAAATCCGATACGCAAAAGCGCATCGGATTTAAGGGGTTTAAAATTATTTAGCAGCCTTTTTTGCTCTGCTTCTTTTCCAGATAACCCAGAGAGGTCCTGCAATGCAAAGGGATGAAATACCACCGGATACCAGACCGAATGCCATAGGAATAGCAAAGGTTCTGAGGCTCTGCAGACCGAACAGCTCGGATACAACAACAATTGTCATAACTGCAAGGAATGTCGTAACAGAGGTTATAACATTACGCTTAAAGGTCTGGTTAATACTGTCGTTCACAAGCTTGCCGATTTCACCGTCAGGCTGGAGTCGCTGATTTTCACGTACACGGTCATAAATAACGATGGTATCGTTAAGTGAGTAACCGAGGATTGTGAGAACAACTGCCATATAGTTAGAGTCAATCTGAAGTCCGAAGAATACGCAAACAAAAAAAGTAACAAGCACGTCAAACACAAGTGCTACAAGAGCTGTAAGCGCTGCGGATACACCGCCTATCTTTCTGAAACGGATGCCTACATAAATTACAACCAAAATTGCGGTGATTGCGACTGCAACCAAGCTTTTTACAAGGAATGTACCTGCCAAGGTGGGACTTACAGAGTTAGAGTTATAAAGTGCAATTTCATTGTCGGCAAACTTTTCGGTAAGAGCCTTAAGGAGTGCTTCTTGGTCTTCAGCTGAAAGAGCATCCTTGCCTACAAGTGAAATTTCAAAGGTCTTAGTGTCACCTGCAATGGAGGTGCTTTTGGAAAGCTCGTATTTAGCTTCGAGCTGTTCGTCGATTACTGCCTTAATATCCTTATCGGCAAGCTCGCCCTCGTATGTATAAGAAAGCTTTGTACCGCCGCTGAAGTTGATATCAAGGTTAACTCCGCCAACTACCGAGAAAACAATACCTGCTATGAATATAAGGGCATAAATAATTAGAATTAATTTGAAGGATTTATTGAAATCTATCATTTTACGCATTTTTCTTACCTCCGTAAAGCCAAGGTTTTCTGAGGAGCTTTAATTGTGAAATGCTCTTAAGCATATATTTGGAAGCAAGAACGCCCATTATAAGATTGAAGATAGTACCTACAAGCAGTGTATAACCGAAGGAGTAGATAGCACCTGTAACCTGTGAGCCGAAGAGCGACATAATGGGTGAGAATAGCTTAGCAAGAAAGCTGTCGGGTGTACCGAAAGCGCCCATAAGCACAACCGATACGATAACGATGGTAACGTTACCGTCAATAACAGCGCTTAAACTGTTCTTAAAGCCGCTGTCAATAGCGCCGTCAATAGTCTTACCCTTTTTGAATTCTTCACGAATTCTCTCAGCCGCAATAACGTTACAGTCAACACCGACACCGACAGAAAGAATGATACCTGCAATACCGGGGATTGTAAGTGTAAAGCTGTCTGCGCCGCCGAAGTAGCCCGAAATACAGGCAATAGAGCCTGCGAGCTGACCCAAAAGTGCGATAGCGGCGATAACACCGTTAAGACGGTAAAGGCTAATCATAAGAAGACAAACAATACCGAAAGCGATAGAGCCTGCTATCAGCATTACTCTTAAAGCATCAGAGCCGAGTGTGGGGGATATTACCTGAAGCTTGCTATCGTCAACAGTAAGCGCAAAGGGAAGTGAACCTGCATTAATCTTGTCGGCAAGCTCCTTTGCGGCTTTTGCTGTGCCCATACCTGTAATCATAGCCTCGCCTGTGGTGATAGCCTCGTTTACTGTGGGGGCAGAAAGCATTGTTTCATCCATCCAGATAGAAATGCTAGAGCCCACAAGTCTGGCAGTTGCAGTGCTGAACTTAGATGTACCTGTCGCGGTGAGCTGTAAAGATACGATAGGCTCGTTGGTTTCGGGGTTAAGACCTGCTGTAGCAGACTTAATATCTGTAGCGCCGCTTAAAAGCACCGTATCGTTGGTTTCACCCTCACAGAAGGTAAGAAGTGCGGTCTCGCCCAGTTCCTGTACAGCAGCTGCAGCGTCAAAATCGCTTTCGTCAGCAGCCCAGGGGAAGCGAACTATAATCTGATGGTTTTCAGCGTCTGTGTAAACCTCATAATCGGTTATGTTCTTGTTAACCATACGGGTTTCTATAATAGCTTTTGCAGCGTCCATATCCTCATCTGTAATATCAACATCTGCTTTGTCGGGTGAGAAAACGGCCTCAACACCGCCCTTAATATCGATACCCCAACGGATATCCTCAGCACCCTTTACATAAACATTTCTGGTATCGCCGTAATAGCTTTCAATTCCGAAAAAGGCAGTATATGTAAGAGCCAAAATCAGAAGGAAGACTACAAAAAATACCGGCTTGCCCGTTCTTTTGGACTTCATTGGCAAATCCTCCAACCTTTATATTACTGTAATTCCACATAAGTCTTATTATACTAGTGGTAAATATACTACATTATTATACACAAAAACCGTTATAAAGTCAATAAAATCATTTGCCGAAATAAACAGCACGTTTATTTCGGCAAAATAGAAATTTATTTGGTTTCGTTATAAAGCTTTTCAAGCACAGCATATCTTACTGCAATACAGAGCACAACCGAGGCTTTTTTGATTTCCTCTACCGAGGGGTAAGAGGGGGCAATACGGATATTACTGTCCTTGGGGTCGTTACCGTAAGGATAGGTGGCGCCTGCGGGGGTTAAAATCATTCCTGCATTTGCACAAAGCTCTTCAACCCTTTTAGCGCAGCCCTCATGTACATAAAGGCTTATAAAATAGCCGCCCTTGGGGTTGGTCCAGTGAGCAATCCCCTTGTCACCGAGCTGGGTATTGAGTTCATTTAAAACTGCCTCAAATTTGGGACGCAGAATATCCGCGTGCTTTTTCATATGCGCCTTTACGTCACTAAGGTCGTGAAGCAGTCTTGCGTGGCGAAGCTGATTTAGCTTGTCGGGACCTATAGTCTGATACTTCATTCTGCTCTTTAAAAGCGCCACATTATTGGGGCTTGCCGCCTCTGCGGCAACACCGGCGCCTGGGAATGTGATTTTTGAAGTAGATGTAAATATAATGGGTAAATCGGGGTTGCCTGCCTTTACACATTCGGTATAAATGTTTAAAAGGGTGTCGCCCTCGTCATATAAATCGTGAACTACGTAGGCATTATCCCAAAAAATACGGAAATCTGCCGCGGCGGGCTTTAATGCCGCCATACGCTTTACCACAGCATCGCTGTAGGTTATACCCTCAGGGTTGGAGTATTTCGGCACGCACCATATACCCTTAACCTTTTCATCCTTTACCCATTCTTCTACAACATCCATATCCGGTCCCTCGCTCGTTGTGGGAACGGGGATAAGCTCAAAACCGAAATATTCGGTAATCGCGAAGTGACGGTCGTAGCCGGGTACGGGACACAGGAATTTTAAGCCGTCCTGCCGACCCCAAGGCTCACCGCCCATACCGTGTGTCATAGCCTGAGCTATGGTATCAAACATCATATTAAGAGATGAGTTTCCGCCTACAATAATCTGGTCGGGCTCAAGCTCTAAAATAGCGGCAAAAAGGCTTTTAAGCTCGGCTAAACCGTCAAGTCCGCCGTAGTTACGGCAGTCAATACCGCTTATGTTTTTAAAGCCTGTATCGTTGCCGACAAGGTCAAACATTTTCTCGCTTAAATCCATATTGTAGGCGCCGGGCTTACCCCTTGACATATCAAGCGACAAATGCATTGAACGAAGCCGCTCATATTCTGCGCGTACAGAGCTGAATTCCTCTGCCAGCTCTGCCGTACTCATTTTCAAATAATTGGACATTTATAAAACCTCTAAACTGAATTATTTAATCTTTTTGGTGTCGATTTCCTCTACTGCCATAGCGATAAAGTCGGCGGTGTTCATAGCACCAAGGTCGCCGTCCTCGCCTCTGCGGCGAACAGAAACAGCGCCCTGCTCTACCTCACTGTCACCGATAATAAGCATATAAGGCACCTTGCTGAGTCTTGCCTCTCTGATTTTATAACCGATTTTCTCGTTGCGGTCGTCAAGCTCTACACGCATACCCTTAGCCTCAAGCTGTTTCTTAACATCATAAGCATAATCAAGGTGGCGGTCTGCAATGGGCAGGATTTTAACCTGTGTAGGAGCAAGCCACATCGGGAATGCGCCGGCATACTTCTCGATAAGAAGTGCCAGGGTTCTCTCATAACAACCGATAGATGTACGGTGAATGATATAAGGATTCTTCTTAACGCCGTCGCGGTCAACATATTCCATACCGAATTTTTCGGCTAGCATCTGGTCAATCTGAATGGTGATAAGGGTGTCTTCCTTGCCGTAACCCTTCTTAATCGGGATATCAAGCTTAGGTCCGTAGAATGCGGCTTCGCCGATACCAACCTTGTAAGGAATTTCGAGATGGTCAAGAATTTTTCCCATCATATCCTGAGCCTCGTTCCATTGCTCCTCGGTGCCGATGTATTTTTCTCTGTCAGCAGGGTCCCACTGTGAGAAGCGGTAGGAAACATCCTCATAAAGACCTAAGGTTTTAAGCATAAAGATAGCAAGCTCAAGACTGCCTCTGAATTCGTCCTCTAACTGCTCGGGTGTGCAGATTAAGTGTCCCTCAGAAATAGTGAACTGACGAACACGGATAAGACCGTGCATTTCGCCCGATTCTTCGTTACGGAAAAGGGTTGAGGTCTCACCGTAGCGAAGGGGTAAATCACGGTAAGAACGAGCGCGGTTAAGATATGCTTGGTATTGGAAAGGACAGGTCATAGGACGAAGTGCAAAGCATTCCTTTGTTTCGTCGTAGGGGTCGCCTAACACAAACATACCGTCTAAATAATGATCCCAGTGGCCCGAAATCTTGTAAAGCTCACGCTTTGCCATAAGGGGAGTTTTGGTTCTGAGCCAGCCCCTTCTCTCCTCCTCGTCCTCAACAAAGCGTTGAAGAATTTGAAGAATTTTAGTACCCTTGGGAAGCATAATCGGCAATCCCTGACCGATGCAGTCAACGGTGGTGAAAAGCTCTAACTCTCTGCCTAATTTATTATGGTCTCGCTTTTTAGCCTCCTCAAGCATAGTCAGGTGTGCTTCCAATTCACTTGCCTTCGGGAAAGCGGTACCGTAAACACGGCAAAGCATTTTACGGGAAGAATCGCCTCTCCAATAAGCGCCTGTAGCAGAGGTAAGCTTAAATGCTTTAACTAAACCTGTGCTCATCAGGTGAGCTCCTGCACAAAGGTCGGTAAAGTCACCCTGTGAATAAAAAGAAATGTCCTCACCATCGGGAATTCCCTCTGCCAGCTCTACCTTATAATCTTCGCCCTTATTCTTAAAATATTCGATAGCCTCGTCTCTTGACATTGTAAAGCGCTCGAGCTTTATATCCTCTTTAACAATTTTCTTCATTTCGGCTTCAATTTTTAAAAGGTCTTCGGGGGTGAAGTTTTCCTCTACGTCAAAATCGTAATAAAAGCCGTCATCCACAGCAGGACCGATTGCAAGCTTGGCATTTGGGAACAGGCGCTTTACAGCCTGTGCCAGAATGTGCGAAGCGGTGTGACGGAAGCTCCATCTGCCGTATTCATCCTCAAAGGTTAAAATTTCAAGCGAGCAGTCCTCGTGAAGCTCGGTTCTAAGGTCGGTATTTTCACCGTTTATTCTTACGGCGCAGGCAGACTTAGCCAGTCCCATACTGATTTCCTTAGCAACCTCGTAAGCGGTAATGCCCTGCGGGAATTCCTTAACAACATCGCCTTTTAATGTAATTTTAATCATTTATTTTACCTCCAAGTTTATATAAAATAAAAAACCGTCCCAAAAGACAATACCTGTCTTTCGGGACGGAGTATAATTTCCCCGTGGTTCCACCCTTTTTAACATTAACCGCTATCTGCTTACCATTTTGCATACATAAGAAATGCTTTAAGTTTATGTTTCTAAATGTGTGTAAGAAATACTACATTAAAAAACATAACGGTTAAATGTCATCTCATTTTACCCTTAACGCAGGCTAAACGTCTGTGTTTTTTACCCACAGCACTCAAAGGCGGTCTCACTTTGTCCGTTTTTAAGCAGGCTTACAGCCAATGACCTGCATTCTCTTTTAAAACCAGACACAAGCTAATGTCCTTCTCAACGCTTTACTAATTAAATATAATGATTCTAGTTAGTCGAAACGCTCTAAAAGCGTTTCGACAAGCCACTCATTTCAATGGAAAAGGACAAATTTTTAGTAAAAATTTGTCGCAAAATCAAAGATTTTGTGGCGAAACAGAATAGTTTCGCCTATCCTATTCCATTATAATACATCCTTTAAAAAATATTGTCAAGCCTTTTTTAAGTTAATAAATTCTGCTTTGCCTCCCTTGTCTAAAGGGAGGTGGCACGGCGTAAGCCGTGACGGAGGGATTTTTTAAATCAAAGAAAGGCTACTGATATTTTACGTATTAATTTGCTTTTGCTTCTTTTTAATAACGGCATAATAGGTTATGATTTCTGCAATAAAGGTTATACCCCAAGAAACAGGATATGAGGTATAAAGAGTGGCTACTGTATGAAAAGCAGGAATATTAAAAACGGTGAAAACCCAAAGAATACGCACACCGCAAACACCTAAAACGGTTATTATCATAGGTTGTAGCGACACACCCATTCCTCTTATGGCGCCTGTTGTAACATCCATAGCACCGCAAATGAAATAGGAAAGACAAATTATTGTAAGTCTTGTCATACCAACGGCTATGGCTTCGGGCGAGTCGGTTATATAAATTCCCAAAAGCTGTTTACCGAAAACAAAGCAGATACCGCCTAAAATAAGACCTGTAAGTGAGCCGCATAAGAGGCAGACTTTGAACACCCTTTTGGCGCGGCCGTAGTTTTTTATACCCACATTTTGTCCCGTAAAATTAAGGGCGGTCTGGTGAAAGGTATTCATAGCTGTATAAACAAAATTTTCAATATTCATAGCCGCGGCGCTACCCGACACCACAATTTCGCCCAAGGAATTAACCGAGGATTGCAAAATAACGTTTGAAAAAGAGAACATTGAGGACTGTATGCCCGCAGGAAGACCTATGCGGATAAATTCCAATAAAGGCTTTTTGTAAATTTTAATTTTACCAAGAAACAGTTTGCAGCTGTCGGTTCTGCGCATAAGGGCAAGAACAGACAGAATTGCCGACAAAAACTGTGAAATCGTGGTGGCCAGCGCTACGCCCGCAACATCCATATTAAAGAAAATAACAAAAATCAGATTGAGCACCACATTTATTATACCGGCAAGGCTTAAAAAAATGAGGGGAGATTTTGTATCGCCTGCGGCTCTGAGAATAGCGGCGCAGAAATTATAAACCATAGTGGCGAAAATACCCACAAAATATATTTTAAGATAAACTGTAGCAAGAGGAAGCACCTTTGAGGGAGTACCCATAAGCTCTAAAAGAAAACCTGAGCCGAAAAATCCCACAAAGGACAGGAATACACCGATTATTAAGGAAACAGGAAGCGCGGTATGTACTATTTGAGATATTTTTTCCTTGTTACCGGCTCCGATGCTTTGAGCCGCCGATATACCGCAACCGACAGAAAGACCTATAAAAAGGTTTATAATAAGGTGTATAAGCGATGATGTAGAGCCTACTGCCGCCACCGACAGACTGCCGCAAAATCTGCCCACAACAATAAGGTCTGCGGCGTTAAAGCAGAGCTGCAGCATATTTGTTATAATAATCGGAATAGTGTAGGCGATTATATTGGCAAGAATGGGGCCTTTGAGCATATTTACATCTCTGGTTTTTGTCATTACGGTCACCCCTGAAATTAAAGCAGATTAATTATATTTATGGTTGGTGAAACACAAAGTGTTTCAGTATGTGTTAATACATACAATTTGCATTCAATGCAAATTCCAACCTTAATGAAATCATAAGTTGATTGTCAATGTTATTGACAATCGGTAAATTTATTTACCGAAAAAACAATTAAAATTGTTTTTTCAACCACTTATGATTATAAGCTCGGTTATAAAAACCACCGCACAGGAACAAACTGCCACACCGAAAAGTCCTATGCCGAAGTAGGCAAGCAGAGTCCCTGCTATAAGGGCGGCAAGCCCTGACCAGATACTGTTTGTGGCTTCAAGCATAGCAGGAAAGGTCATAACAGCTAAGGTGACATAGGGCACATAGTAAAGAAAAGAGCGGAGTGTTTTGTTTGTTATCTTTTTTCTTATAAGGGTGAGCGGTAAAAGTCTTATCAGATAAATTACCGCCGCCATAATTAATATGTATATATAAACATTATGCTGCATTTTCTGTATCCTCCTCGTCTTTTACAGGGAAAAGAATTGCGGCGGCTAAGGAGATAACAACCGTTAAAATTATAACGCGCATACCCTCGCTTATTCCGTTAAGAACAGGCAAAACCCTAAAAACAAGGCTTAGCGCCATTGAAATTATTACAAGTGCGGCTATAATTTTGTTTTTTCTTGCAGGCGGAATTATAATCGCCAAAAACATACCGTAAAGGCCAACGCTTAAAGCGCTAACAAGACTGTCGGGTAAAATGTTGCCCATAATGACACCGAAAAATGTACCTGATGCCCAACCCGGTATAGATACCGTCATAGCGCCGTAATTGTAAAAGGGGTTAAGTGTACCCTTAACGGCTACCGAAATGCCGAAAATTTCATCGGTCACATCAAAGGCAATAAGACTGCGGTGAAGCGTAGACGTATTTTGCGAGAGCTTCTGGCTTAAAGCGCAGGACATAAGCAGATAGCGGGCATTAACAACAAACTGTGTCAGAGCCATCTCAAGATAAGAGGCATCGGCGGCCATCAGCGAAAAGGCGGCATAGCCCCCTGCCGACGCATTTGTAAGACCTGCCGTAAGCATAGCCTCTAAAGCCGAAAGTCCTGCATTTTTTGCCGTTATTCCAAGGGTAAAGGCCACAGCAAAATAGCCCAAGGCTATCGGAATACCGTGCGCCAGCCCCTTTTTATACCATTTAAAATTCTCTGTCAATTTTATCACCAAATATAATGATTGTAGTTAGTCGAAACGCTTAAAAAGCGTTTCGGAAAGCCACTTTTTAAGTGGCTTTGGCAAAATTAAATTATAATATTTAATTTTGCACGACATTCATTGCAAT
>CAZNTP010000031.1:0-15544 GCA_964575985.1 uncultured Ruminococcus sp.
GATTTTTATACCTATTTGTGCTGACGCTTTAGCGGCAGAATGGAGATTAAAATGACTAAAAAGGAATTACTTGCAAAAATGTTAATTGAGCCTAAAGAGTTAGAGCTTTTAGGCGGCGAATTAAAGCTGGACAAGAAAGCGGAAATTTTCACAAATACCAATGTTGATATGTCCTATCTTTTATCCCTTGCCGGTCTTGAGGGTAAGGCTCAAAGGATAGAGCTTGATACTGCTCTGTCTGTCCTTATGATTGGCGAAAAAACCGAAGAAATCGGCGATTTAGAGCTTTATGACGATGAAGAATACTATATGGAAATAGGCGAAAGCAGTATCTTTATTGCGGGTCTTACCGTAGAGGGTATGTTATTGGGTCTTAAAGCCTTTATCAGAATGAGCGAAGAGCTTGAGACTATGCCTACAATGATTATCGGTGACTACCCGAATATTCCTTTCCGTGCAGTTCATACCTGTGTTTTCCGTCCTGATGATGGCACCGACAAGGAAGAAAGCCATCCCGAATACATAAAGAAAATGATTAAGATGGCTGCTCTTTGCGGATATAACCATATTTTCATTGAGTTCTGGGGTATGTTCCCATATAGTATGGATTATGCGCATTGGCCCAATGCCTACACCAAAGAGGAAATTGCCGATTTGGTAAGCTTTGCTGCCGACAAAATGCATATAACTCCGCTTCCGGCACAAAACCTTACCACCCACGCAGGCTGGAGCAGAATTGTTACCCGTCAGCATACTGTTTTAGACCAGAGACCTGACCTTGCCGATATGTATATCCCTGGCGGTTGGTGCTTTGCTACCGAAAATCCAAAAACCAAGGAATTTATTAAAAAATGTATTGACGAATTGGTTGAAATGTTCCGCAATCCGCCATATCTTCACTGCTGCTGTGATAAGGCTTTCGGCTTCGGCTCTACTGAAGAAGATAGAACAATGAGTGCCGACATCCTTTTTGCTAAGCATATTTCTTTCCTTAATACATATCTTGGCGAAAAGAATGTTAGAATGGTTATGTGGGGCGATATGCTCTATTCTTCAATGGATGCACTCTATTGGAAGTGTAACGAAAAGACTGCAGATTTCTTACCGAAGAATATTCTTATAAATATCTGGACACATAATAACCCAGGTAAAAAGTGGCAGGATGCCGCTTTCTTCGAGGAAAAGGGCTTTGAGACCGTTTATTCACCCTTTATCAATGAGGAAAGTATTGAAAGTATGGTTTCCCTCTGCGCTGACAGAGGCAGTCACGGTATGGTACAGACTACTTGGCACCGTCCCCAGACCGCTGTGCCCTATGTTGTTTTAACAGGTGCGCTTCAGTGGTGCGGAAAGAGACCTGACGATAAAATAAGAAGCAATTTTGCAGAGAAATGGTATAAATAAAGAGGAGGTATATTAATGCTTGACAAAAGTAAAGTAATTATCCCTGAACGTTTTAAAGACCATCCGATTTTTAACGAGCTTCTTTGTGGTACAAACTTCGGTTTTATGGCAAAACGCGGCTATTATGCCACACCCGAGGCCTTAAAACAGCCCGAAATCATGCGTAAAACGGGTGTTAACTGGACCACACTTAATATGAACTTCTGTCAGACTAATTATTTTTCTGACAAGGTTTTCCTTGATTTTGAGTTTTCTACAGGTGAATTAGAGCTTGCCGAAATGGTAAAAAGACTTCACGCAGAGGGTATAAAGGTACTATTTAAACCCTGCCTTACTCCGCTTGACGGCGCCTGGATGGGACTTGTAAAATTCCCGTCCCCTGATATGCTCTCACAAATTCAGGGTGTTAAAACAGACTATTGGTCAAAGTGGTTTAAGTCTTTCTTAGAGGCCGAAAAATACTTTGCCGAGTTTGCAGAGCGTGTCGGTATGGACGCTATGATTATCGGTGCTGAATATTACGGTACAGAGGGACAGAACAGTCAGTGGCTTAGAGTTATCGAGGAAATAAGAAAGCTTTATAGCGGACCTATTACCTATGAATTCACTCCTGCTTCGAGAAAAGCCTATAACCTTAATTGGTTTAACGAGCTCGATTTCTTGAGCTATAGCTATTATCCGCCAGGGGTAGAAATTTTACCGGGACAGACCCATTCTATAGAGGATGTAAGGGCAACACCCGACCGTCCGCTTGAGGAAATGATAGAGCATCTGTCCAAGCGCAAGCCTAGGATAGAGTCTATTTCAGAGCGTTTCGGCAACAAGCCTATCGCATTTACCGAATACGGCGTTCGTTCGGCGCACGGCTGTGTAATGCGCCCGTATGACTTTTTATGGGATACCCCATATGACGGACAGCAACAGGCAGATTATATGGAAGCATCATTCCGTACCTTCTGGGATTTGCCGCAGTGGATGGGCTTCTTCTGGTGGAAGTGGGATGAAACTCAGGACAGACCTCAGTATGCAGGTGACCCGAGAGGTGACAGAGGCTTTACAATTCAGGGTAAGCCCGCTGAAGAGGTTATGAAACGCTGGGCACTTAAAAATAAATAGATTTAAATTTTACAAAAGCACCTCGGGGGAATTTCCTCGTGGTGCTTTTTGCATGAGCTTTACTCTTAGATATATACTGATTTACCCGTTGACATAAAGGCTTAAAAGTGGTAAAATTCTTTATGTATATAGTAAATTGGTCTTGGTATGCCTATGATTTGAATTGAGTATTTAAAAACAAAACTACATAGGCGTGTTTGGATACTCCTCCTCTGCTTAAGCGAAAAATATAATATAATTCTTGAGAGGATTAAATGATGTCTGTATTTTCTATAGGTAAGCGATTATTAGGTAAATTTCCTTTTTTTACAAAAATTGCGGCTATCGGCTATAATCTGGTAGCAATGAATTCGTTTAAAGGCATAAAGAATAATTCAGTAATTCGGAATTTTGCCTTTATGAAAAGATGTAAGATAAGAATTAAAGGTGAGGGAAATCAAATTATCCTTGGTGAAAAGTGTTTCCTTTCTAATTGTAATTTCACTATTACGGGTAATAACAACAAAATAATATTAGATAAAACCGTTTTTGCAGATAAATGCACATTTTGTATAGAGGATGACGGCAACACCATTGTGATAGGCAAGGATGTAAGGATATTCGGACAATGTGAATTTGCGGCAATGGAAGGCACTAAAATAGAGGTGGGAGAGGGCAGTTTGGTATCCTCTAATACTTTATTCAGGACAGGAGACAGTCATTCGGTGCTTGACTTAGAGGGCAACCGAATTAATCCTTCTAAGGATATCAAGTTGGGTAACAGAGTATGGGTCGGTCAAAAAGCGAGCGTTTTAAAGGGTTCTGCTATAGGTGACGATAGCATTATTTCTTTCGGTGCGATTGTTACAAAGGCATTTGACAGCCCTAATGCTGTAATTGGCGGAGTACCTGCCAAGATTTTAAAGACCGGAGTGGCTTGGTGCATACAAAGGGTGAAAATTAATGGATAAACGCATAAGTGATAATATTTACAAAGCAAAATTTTTTGCAATCATATCTGTTATATGTGCGCATTGCTGTTCGGTGAGTAATGAACATTCTGTTGCAGATGTTTTTACTTCAAGAATTCTAAATTCAATTGGAACTGTCGGTGTTGGAGTGTTTATGCTTATATCGGGATATTTACTTTACAACACTAAACGCAATTTTAAAAATTTTTTTATTTCTAAGATTAAGGGTATTATCATTCCTTGGATATTTTGCGGAAGTATAGTTTATTTTTATGTAAAACTGAGGAAAGGCGGCATAGATTTTTTAGGTTGGATAAAATGGATTTTAGGTGTTGATACATATCTTTACTATTTAACGGTATTATTTCTTCTTTATTTATTGTGCTACTTTGTTAGAAAAAACAGCACAGCAAAATATGTACTTATGTTTATGTCGGTATTAAGTAATATTTTTACATCTTTCGGAAATATCACTTTTATTTCACCATATCTGAATCCTTTGAACTTTTTATTTTTCTTTGTGTTGGGTTTAATTTGTGCCGAAAAAAATCTAATTGAAAGGGTATTCGACTTTTCGAAAAAGATGTTTCCGTATACTACCATAGTATATTTTTTAACAATATCCGTTTTAGCATATTTTGAGATCAATGTCACTTATTTTAAAATATTCTACTTGCCGTTAGAGGTATTGGCGATTATTAGTGTGCTTGGCATATCGGATGTTTTGAATGTTAGCTATAGATTTAAGATATTTGATATCGGCAAACTGTCATTTTCCATATATTTGCTGCATATGCCTGTTGCGGGTATAGTTGCGAATATTTTCGGACGGTTGGATTTTTTTGTATTAACCCTGATAAGACCGATTGTAGTTTTGGTAATTACTTATATTGCCATTAAGGTATTGTCAAAGTTATCGCACAAAACCGTTTTTGAAAATGCAGTTAATACTTTGATAGGAACGAGATAGATGAAAATAGTTGTAAATAATATAGCCGCAAGTACGGGCGGAGCTATGACCGTGCTTAAGGATTTTTATACCTGCGTTTGCGAAAACGATACTGAAAATGAGTGGTTTTTTCTACTTGCCGATAGGTTTTTTGAAGAAACCGAAAATGTAAAAATAATAACATTGCCCGAAGTTAAGAAAAGTCCCGTAAAAAAGGTAATATTTGATTTTTTTACAGGCAGAAAATTTATTGGTAGATTAAAGCCTGATGTTGTTTTTTCGATGCAGAATATTATCACATTTGGACTTAAAATGCCACAAGTAGTTTATATTCATCAGTCTTTACCCTTTCAAAAAATTAAGAAGTTCTCTTTTTTAAAGCGTGCAGAAATAAAGCTGGCGTTAAAACAATATGCTGTAGGGGCGCTCATAAAGCTTTCTGCTAAAAAAGCAGACAAGGTTATTGTTCAGACAAAATGGATGAAGAAAGCGGTTTGCGAGCAGTGTAAAATATCTGAAAAAACTGTATTAAATTTTGCACCGGGTGTTAACAATATTTTGCATTTAAAAGATAGTAGTTTATATGACCAAAAAACGTTTTTTTATCCTACCGCACCCGCGATATATAAAAATAATAACTGTATATTTGAGGCTTCCGCTATCTTGGAAAAGCAAAACATCTACCACAGTATCGCTCTAACACTTCCAACCGAATATTCTAAACCAAATGTAGATTGTGTTGGTAGAATACCGTATGAGGACGTTATTAAGCGATATAATGGAAGCACACTTATTTTCCCGTCCTATATAGAGACCTTTGGCTATCCTTTGGCAGAGGCACGTCAAATGGGTGCAATAATTTTAGCGGCCGATACTGCGTTTGCAAGGGAACTGCTTGACGGTTATGAAAATGCATATTTCTTTAATCCGTTTAAACCTTATGAATTAGCAGAGCTGATGAAGCAGGTGATTCTCGGCATTATTCAAAGAAAAACTTGCGAAAGTAATATGCAGCACCAAGAAAATAGTTGGCTGAAAATAATTAGAGAGGTAGTGGGAATTTGAAAATTCTTTTTATAACAAACATACCCTCACCCTACAGAATAGAATTTTTTAAAGAGCTTGGAAAGCTTTGTGAGTTAACTGTACTTTTTGAAAAAGGCGCTTCTGATGAGCGGGATACAAGCTGGAAAAATTACAGCTTTGACGGCTTTAACGGAATTATATTAAAAGGCAAAAAACATTCTACCGATATGTCTTTTTGCCCCACGGTTAATAAGATTATGATAATATAAATGACAAGAGGGAGTTGACAATATGAATAATACATTGGTTTTTTGGCGAAGCAATCCAATGGATGTTAATTTGGGAGTTTTTGAATATCTTTTGAATAATTGGGAAGGTAAAATAATTGTTGTTTCGCAAAAAGGGTATTCGGATGAGAGAAAAAAGTGCGGTTGGAGTACCGAGCAAAATTTAGGCTATGATTTTTTTGTTTTGTCTGATATGGAAAACCAATATGAATTTGAAGAGACTCTTATAAAAGAAAATAAGGATGCAATACACATTTTTGCCGGATTAAGAGGTGAAATGGCAAATAGAATAAATAAATTAAAAGCGATTGAAAAGAATCCCAAAATAGTAATTATCGCTGAGAGACCGGCTACCTATTCTGCCGGAATTAAGGGTAGAATTTCAAGCAGTTTAAGATATATGCTTTATTTAGGTATTGCTTTAAAATACAGAAAGAATATTAGAGCATTTCTTGCTATGGGAGAAAAGGGCGTTGCGCAGTACATAGCTTATGGTTTTAACCGTAAGACAATGTTCCAGTATATGTATTGTCCTGTACAACCAAAAATCGAGAGAATAAAATCCTATAATTCTGATAGGGTGCGTTTTCTTTATATTGGAAGATTCGATAGAAGAAACAAAGGCATCGATGTGTTGATGGAAGCGGTCGATTCTATTACAAACTCGAGTAATTGGACATTGGATTTGGTTGGTGGATATGGTGAATATGCAGAACAGACTATAGCGTGGTGCGAAAAAAGAGATAATACCAATTATCTTGGCAAATGGAATTTTGATGAAGTATGTCAAAAAATGGCAGATTACGATGTGTGTATTGTTCCAAGTAAATATGACGGTTGGAATTTGTCACCGAATCAAGCAATACATTCGGGCATTGCTACTATAGTTTCAGATCAAGCAAGTAGCGATGAACTTATTAAATACAGTGGTGCAGGTATTGTCTTTAAGTTAAGAGATGCTATGTCACTTAAGGATGCGATGGAAAGAATTATAAACAATCGTAAAGAACTTGAAGAATTTAAATATAGAACCCATAGCTATGCAGATTTAATATCACCTGATACGGTGGGCAAATACTTTATAGAGATTTTGCAATATGTTGTATCAAATAAGAATAAAAAACCAAATTGTCCTTGGAGAGTTTACAAAAAATGAAATATTTATTTCTGGGTTTGCTTTTTGATAAAGCAAAAGAAAAAGAATATTTAGAAAAATCAAATATTGGTTTGCAAAACGCGATAAATATTTTCCAGTGGAATTTGATTGACGGAATGTTAGAAAATCATGCTGACATAGATATAATCAACGTACTACCGGTTGGTTGCTATCCTAAACAATACAGTGAAGCCGTTTTGCATAGTAAAGCTTGGGAATATAAAGGTGCTCGGTGTTTTGAGTGCGGTTGCATTAATATACCGTTTTTTAAACAAATGTCTCGCAAAATAAAAATTTATCGTCAAGTAAAAAAATGGATTAAAGAGAATAAGGATGAAGAAAAGGCAATAATTGCATATTCATATTATCTGCCGTTTTTGCAGGCATTGGCTAAAGTGAAAAGAAATAAAAAGGCGATAACTTCGCTTATAGTTCCTGATTTGCCTTCACATTTTGGAATACTGCCAAAGAATAGGATAAAAGCATATATTTTAAATAGCTATGGTAAAAAGGTTCTAAAATATTCAAAATTAGTTGATAAGTTTGTATTTTTTACAAAGCATATGCCTGTAGCTTTAGGTCTTGAGAATAAAAGTCATATTATTATTGAAGGAATATGCCCTACCGATTTAAAGGGAAATAATATTTTGGATAGTAGTGAAAAAAAGGTTATATTCTATTCCGGAACGCTTAATAGAAAATTTGGAATTGATACACTATTAGAAGCCTTTTCGCAAATTGACGGCAAAGACTTTGAACTTTGGATTTGCGGTAGTGGTGAAGCAGAAAATGATGTGAAAGAATATGCAAAACGGGACAATCGTATCGTTTTTTGGGGATATTGCAGTTTTGATAAAGTAAATGAATTGCGTAGCAGAGCAACAGTTCTCGTTAACCCTAGACCCAATAATGAAGAATTTACAAAATACAGCTTTCCTTCAAAAACTATGGAATATATGCTTAGTGGAATTCCTGTGGTGATGTATAAATTAGACGGAATACCAAATGAATATGATTCGTATTTGTTTTATGTTAAAGAAAGTGGTGCTAAACCGTTGGGTGAAATGTTAGAGGCTGTATGCAAAATGACGTACAGTGACCGCAAAGCTTTTGGAACGGGAGCCAGAAATTTTGTTATCAGTGAAAAAAATTCGAAAGAACAAGCTAAAAAGTTTCTTCAATTATTACAGGGAAGGAGCAATATGTAGCAACATATTTCGTGTAATATATAATGTCATATTATAATCTTATAAGGTTAGTATTTAATTTTTTATCGATTTTTATACCGTGCTATTTACTAGTATTTAAACATAAAAATATTATTTATAATTTGTTTGTTGTTTTTTTATGCTATGCATGTACTTTTTCGTATGATTTCGAATTGTTCGGTGTTGTTAATCTACAGCAGATATCGTTGGTGTTGATTACAATGTTAGGGTTTGGAAGAATTGATAAAAAAGATTTGCGTCAAAAAAAGATTTGCGTAAACACATATGCATATCTTATTTATCTGGCGTTTATCACAATTATCTTTTATCTTCCAAAGAGTGACTATATGCTTATAGGTTCAATAATTCAAAATCAGTTGCGTCCTTATGTACAAATAGGATTCGAAGTTTTTTCTTTTTTTTCATTATTGGTTTTAACCACATTGGATGGGGAAACTTCGAAAAAAATCCTTAAGGTTCTTTATAACACGTTATTGTTTATGGCAATATTAGGAATAGCCCAATCTTTAATATATAGTATCACTTCTTTTGATATTTTGCCTATGAGGAAGGATTTTGTTAGCGCAACGGAGGGTCTTTCTGCTGTGTCTGAAAACGGCTTTTTGCGTGCGACAGCGGGTGTTGGCGAACCAAAGCAATTGGCAAAATTTATGGGTATAGGTATGGCTTTGCAGATGCTATCGCATAAATTGCTGGGATATGAGAAAATTAGAATAAACCATATAGCTATTTTTGGGGTTGCAATATTTTTCACCGCATCAACAACGGGATACATTATTATGCTTGCAGTATTTGGCTTTTTTTGTTTAAAAAATGGGTCTAAGAATAAATCCCTTTGGCCGATTTTTATTGTTTTACTCGTTATTGCTTGTACAGTAGTTTTGGAATCTAATATTGTGTCAAATAAATTCGATAGGGCAGAAGCTGCTGGTGAGATTATAGGTTTAGAGAATTCTGATTCGGCTGCAGTCAGATGGCTGTTGGCAGAACCGTATTTTGCAATTTTGGGTGTAGGGTTGGTAAATACAGTTGCCTATGCTAATCAATATGCTGCTTCAGCAGAACATTTTATTAATTATTATCCCTATACATTGCGAAGAGGTATTATATATCATTTGGCAGAGACAGGTGCAGTGGGCACTCTTTTATTTATGGGAATATTATCGTTGCTTTACAGAACATGTAAATACAATGATGAATTAAAATTCATGTTTTTATTTTTAATTTTTATGTATATGTTCTTGACAAAAGAAGCTATTTTGTTAACACAGATTTTTATGATGGTATTATTGTCAAATTATGGCGACTCAGAGCTTAGAAAAAATGAGCTTCTTTATAGGAGAATAATATGAGAATAGTACAGATTAATACGGTGTTTGGTCGTGGTAGTACCGGAAAGATATTTAAAAAAATACACGAAATAGCCATCTCAAAGGGTTATCAGAGCGTGTTCGCATATAGATATGCAGAGGATGACAAGCATATTGCCGATACATACGAAATCAGCACGTGGTTTGATTGTCATATTCACAACAGAGTTGTTAAATATACCCATAAAATAGGTTTTTATTCTAAGTGGCGAACATTAAAGTTTATTAGGTTTTTAAAAAAATATAAGCCCGATATAATTCATTTGCATAATTTACATGGTAGCTATGTTAATATAGAAACATTATTCAAATATATAAAAAAAAGCAAGGTGCCTGTTGTCTGGACCTTGCATGACTGTTGGAGTTTTACAGGCTATTGTCCGTATTTTACACTTAGCGGTTGCGAGAATTGGAGAACAGGCTGTAGTGGATGCCAAAGTTATCCCAGAAACAAATTTGGATTGTTTGATAATAGCAATTATCTTTGGAAGAAGAAAAAAAGTTGGTTTTCGGGTATTGATAATATGACACTTGTTGCACCTTCAATCTGGCTTTCGGGATTAGTCGGTCAGTCATATTTAAAAGATTATCCTATAAAGGTTATAAATAACGGTATCGATTTATCTGTTTTTAAGCCCGAAGCTTCAGATTTTAGAAAAAAATATGGATGTGAGGATAAATACGTTGTGCTTGGTGTTGCATTTAGTTGGGGGCAGCGTAAAGGGCTTGATGTATTTATAGAGCTGAGCCGAAGATTAGATAAAGAAAAATATCAAATAGTTTTGGTTGGAACAAATGAGCGAGTTGATAAAATGTTACCCGATAACATTATTTCTGTTCACAAAACAAATAATCAGCAGGAGCTGGCGCAGCTTTATTCTATGGCTGATTTATTTGTTAATCCTACCCGTGAAGAAGTTTTTGGTTTGGTTAATGTAGAAGCTAATGCTTGCGGAACACCTGTGCTCACCTTTAATACAGGCGGTAGTCCCGAATGTATTAATGAATTTTCGGGAAGTGTTGTTGAGTGTGAGGATGTTGATGCTATGGAGAAAGAGATAATAAGGATTTGTAAAATGAATCCCTATTCCCAAAAAGATTGTATTGAAAGGGCAAAGCAGTTCGATATAAATAATAGCTTCGTGAATTATTTTGAACTGTATAAGCAAATTTATGGAAGAAATTAAAGTTGTTAAAAATGCGAGTTGGATATTAGGCGCGCGAATAGTTAAAACTCTTTTGGGTGTTTTGATATCTATGCTTACAGCAAGATATTTAGGCCCCTCAAATTTCGGACTTGTGAATTATGCAGCTTCTTTGGTGACCTTTATAAGTCCTATTATGTATTTAGGTTTAAACAGCACGCTTGTTCAGGAAATCGTAAAACACCCAAACGATGAGGGTAAGGTTTTAGGAACCTCGATCCTTATGACTATGACTTCAAGCTTTTTCTGTATTTTAGGGATTGTGTCATTTTCTGCAATTGCTAACAAGGGTGAAAAAGCAACCTTGTGGGTTTGCTTTTTATATAGCCTGATTTTAATATTCCAAAGCATAGATATGATAAGATATTGGTTTCAGGCTAAGCTGATGTCTAAATATTCGTCAATAGTTTCGCTGATAGCATACATAGTTGTGAGCGGATACCGAGTATTTCTTTTGGCATCAGGAAAAAGTGTTTATTGGTTTGCTGTTGCAAGTGCTTTGGATATAATGATTATAGCCTTTTCATTAATAGTGATTTACAAGAGGAAGGGCGGTCAAAAACTTTGTGTTTCCTTAACGCTTGCAAAGGAAATGCTTAATAAAAGTAAATACTATATAATTTCAGGTCTTATGTTGGTTGTGTTTGAGAATACCGATAGAATTATGTTAAAGTTACTCGCTAATGAGGCGGAGGTAGGATATTATTCGGCAGCCTTTACATGTGCTACAATGTCAGGTCTTATATTTGGTGCAATATTGGATTCTATGCGCCCCGAACTTTATAAAAGCAAAGAAAAAAGTATTAACGCTTTTGAAAAAGGTATGATTCTTTTATATAGTGTTGTCATTTATTCTACAATCGCATATAGTGTCGCAATGGTTATTTTCGCTCCATTGGCGATAAATATATTGTATGGCGCACAATATGCATCGGCAATTCCTGTTTTGCGTATAGTTGTGTGGTACGGTACATCGGCATATTTGAGCGGAGCCCGTGATATCTGGATACTTGCTGAGAACAAGCAAAAGCATTTGTTGCTGATCAATGCTTTTGGCGTCTTGGTTAATATAGTATTAAACTGGCTGTTGATTCCTAAGTTTGCGGCAAACGGCGCGGCTATTGCTACGGTTATAAGTCAGATTGCAATTAATATTATATTTGTTTCTATTTATCCGCCAACAAAACGTAACGGATATTTAATGCTATGTGCACTGAATCCTAAGGGGATTATTGATTTTATAAAACTTATAATTGGAAAAAAGGGAGAAGTAAATAATGAGTCTATTTAAAAACAAAACCTTAATGATTACTGGTGGTACAGGTAGCTTTGGTAATGCGGTGCTTAACCGTTTTCTTGATACCGATATTGCCGAGATTCGCGTTTTTTCGCGTGACGAGAAAAAGCAGGACGATATGCGCCATGAGTTTCAGGCTAAATTGCCTGAGGTTGCAGGCAAGATTAAATTCTTTATCGGCGACGTGCGTGATTTAGCATCGGTTAAAAATGCAATGCACGGTGTGGATTACATATTCCACGCAGCAGCTTTGAAACAGGTGCCTTCTTGCGAGTTTTTCCCAATGGAAGCTGTAAAAACAAATATCGTAGGTACAGATAACGTTTTAACTGCCGCTATTGAGGAGGGTGTAAAATCTGTTATATGCCTCTCAACCGATAAGGCGGCATACCCTGTAAATGCTATGGGAACCTCAAAGGCTATGATGGAAAAGGTTATTGTTGCAAAATCGCGTACAGTAAGCCCCGATAAGACTAAGATTTGTTGCACACGTTACGGAAATGTTATGTGCTCAAGAAGTAGTGTAATTCCGCTTTGGATTGAGCAGATTAAGGCGGGCAATCCTATTACTATTACAGAGCCTTCTATGACTCGCTTTATTATGAGTCTTGATGAGGCTGTTGACCTTGTTTTGTTTGCTTTTGAAAACGGTATTTCAGGCGATATCCTTGTTCAAAAGGCGCCTGCTTGCACTATTGGTGTTTTGGCAGAGGCTGTTAAAGAGCTTTTCGACAGCAAGGATGAAATTAAGGTTATCGGCATCCGTCACGGTGAGAAGATGTATGAAACATTGCTTACTAATGAGGAGTGCAGTGGCGCTATTGATATGGGCGATTTTTATCGCGTTCCTTGTGATAAGCGTGACCTTAACTATGATAAATACTTTAAAGAGGGTGATACCCAGCGTAATCCTCTTACCGAGTTTAATTCAAATAATACCGAATTACTTACTGTTGAACAGGTTAAGGAAAAATTACTTACCCTACAGTATATTCGTGATGAAATAGCTGCTTGGAAGGAAAGAAATTAAAAAAATGACTATCCAACAAACAGGCACGATAATAATTATTAAAAGTGCTATTACAGGCGAAAAATATTCGTTGCCTGATGGTTTTGATGTTATAGAGGCATCAAAGAATGCCAAAAAGCATCAGATTTCACCGATTTTTTATTACGGTGCGGTAAATTGCGGCATTTCTGCAGATTTACCGATAATGCAGAAACTGTTTTTTGAAACCTGTAGTCTTATGGCGATGAATGAACGCCAACTATATGAAATCAATAACATTTTTCGTGTGTTTGATGAAAATAATATAGACTATATGCCGCTTAAAGGTACTTTGCTAAAAAAACTTTATCCTAAAGCAGAGATGCGTGTAATGAGTGACGCTGACATTCTTATTAAAACCGAACAATATGACCGAATTAAACTGTATATGTCTGAGTTGGGTTTTGAGGAGACTATTGAAAGCGATCACGAGCTTATATGGAATAAAGATGGTATAAATATTGAGCTCCACAAACGTCTTATTCCATCTTACAATAAGGATTACTATGAGTATTTCGGTGACGGTTGGCAGCTGGGTGTTCCTGTGTCGGATGGTGCTACAAGATATCGGATGACAGCGGAAGACGAAATGATATATCTTTTTACCCATTATGCCAAGCATTATAGGGATGCGGGAGTAGGTATAAAACAAATTCTTGATTTATGGGTTTACCGAAACAGTATGAAAAAATTTAATGACGAGTATTTGTCCCAAGAACTCAAAAAGTTGCAGTTGTTGGATTTTTATAAAAATACTATGCGTACACTGGATGTTTGGTTTGGCGAAGAAAAATCGGATGAAATAACCGACTTTATTACGGGGATAATTTTCAATAGCGGTGTTTACGGGACACATGAAACACATATTTTATCTACGGCTGTAAAAGAGACAAAGAGAACGGGCACCGCCAGTAAAGCAAAATTCAAAAAAATTTGGTATTTGATTTTCTTGCCGTATAGGCATATGTGTATAAAATATGAGTTTCTTAAAAAGTATCCTTTGTTATTGCCTTTTTTATGGATTGTTCGTTGGCTTGATGCATTAATTTTCAAAAGAAGTAACATTAAAAAGAACAGTGATAATTTGAAAATAATGGCCATTCAAAATGTTGATGATTACCAAAAAGCATTGAATTTTGTTGGACTTGATTTCAATTTCACAAAGTAATTATAATGATTGTTTTATATGCTCACGGTTTTATAGACAAAAACCGTGAGCATATTATTTTTTCATTATTTTGCCTGCGTGCATATTTGAATTTTTACTGCAAAATTTATTAATAGAAAATTTTGTGGGAGAAATAGTATGGCAAGAAAAATCGGAAAAAGAACAATTGAGCTTGAAAGTCGGCCCAGAATTATAAGCTATGGCTCGGTTGTGGGTAAAAAGGAACACGAAGGACCTTTATCAGAGGAGTTTGATTATTACACGGTGGACAGCTTTTTCGGTGAAGAAAGCTTTGAAAAGGCTGAGAGCAAGCTGCAAAAAACCGCTATTCAAATAGCGCTTGATAAGGCAGGGCTGGCACCTACTGATATTGATAAGATTTTTGCGGGGGATCTGCTTAATCAGTGTATTGGAAGCTCGTTTGGCATAAGGGAATTGGGTATTCCTTTTATTGGGCTTTACGGCGCCTGCTCTACAATGGCACTGTCTACGGGTTTGGCCTCTTTTTTTGTTGATTCGGGAGCGGCTGACAGGGCAGTGGCGGTAACCTCATCTCACTTTTGCTCTGCCGAAAGGCAGTACCGCTTTCCCCTGAACTATGGCTCACAGCGCACCCCTACTGCGCAGTGGACAGTAACGGGCTCGGGTGCGCTTATACTCGAAAAAGGGGATAAGGGTCCATATATAAACAGTGTTACCTTTGGCGAAATTGAAGATTACGGCATAACAGACGCCAACAATATGGGTGCGGCTATGGCACCTGATGATGTTAAAATAAGACCATACCCAAGACACGAGGGTATGGTCTTTTTCTACACACAAATCCAGTATTTAAGGGGGTTTAGAGCACTTTTCAAGTGATTATAGACGCATAAAAAACACAGAAAATACCGCAATAGAGTGTAGGTAACTATCTTCATTCTGTTGCAGAAAAAGGAGGAATAAAATTTGTTTTATGATTATTTAGTCAAAACATTCGGGTACGATTCTCCGTTTGCTTTTTCGGAAATCGATTACCCGTACTATTCACGTTATCAAATTAGCAGAGGTTTAAGAAAACTATGCGAGGATAAAAAGATTGTAAGATTTGAAAAAGGGTTATATTATATCCCGAATAAAAGGAACTTTGGAATAAGTATTTTTCAACCTATGAAAGTCGTTGAAAAGAAGTTTATAAAAGACGGCCAAAAAGTCTTCGGGTACTATTCAGGAAGTTATCTGCAATACGAACTGGGCATATCAAAATTAAAACCTGCTACCATTGAAATCTATACTAACGGTGAAAGCCGAGATTTACACAAGGTCAAGTTAGGCAATTATCAAATTGCTCTCCGCAAAC
>CAZNTP010000032.1:0-15290 GCA_964575985.1 uncultured Ruminococcus sp.
TGGATATATGCTCTAAATGTCATCCGTTTTTTACCGGTAAGCAGAAGTTGGTAGATACCGGCGGACGTGTTGACAGATTTAAGAAGCGTTTCAATATTGAAGAATAACCTTAATTCCGCAGCTGTCTTTATAGGCAGCTGCGATTTTTTTAGAGGTGTTTTATGGGCAGATACTTGACTGTGCTTAACAGTTCAAGCGCAGAATATGTAGAAAAGCGTTCAAGATTTATAGCAAATTTAAGGCATTGTGAAACCGAAGAGGATGCCGCGGCATTTTTAGACGAAATGCGCTCAAGGTATTGGGATGCAAGACATAATGTTTTTGCATACTCTGTGGGCGGCGGCTCGCTTTGCCGCTTTTCAGATGACGGTGAGCCTCACGGAACGGCGGGAAAGCCTGTGCTTGATGTTATAAACGGCAGCCAGCTTAAAAATATTGCAATAGTGGTAACACGTTATTTCGGCGGTGTGCTTTTGGGCACCGGCGGACTTGTGCGCGCATATTCAAAAGCCGCTAAGGATGCTATAGTCAATGCTCAGGTTGTAGAGATGATTCCCTGCACGGTTTACCGCACCGTGTGCGAATATGCCGACCACCAGAAATTAGTCTCGGTTATAGAAAATGCGGGCGGTAAAATTGAAAATACCGAATTTACCGATAAAATAACCCTTTATTATTCTTTTAAGTGTGAGGATTTTAGCGTTTTCGTGCCAAAGCTTTGCGAGCATTTTTCGGCGCGGCTGAGCTTCGAAGAGGTAGAAAAAAGCCTTGTTCCGTTTGAAATTTAAAAAAATTGTAAAAAAATAAAGGTATTTAAGAAAAAAAGACTAATAACTTAAATAGAGGAGTGATTTGTGTGACGGTAAGAGAACAAACCGAAAGAAATGAAAAACTGATTTTGTCCCCCAAAGCCGCTTTTGTGACAGAAAGCAGAGGCAGAGTAGTACCTGAAGAAAAATGCGAGCTCAGAACCGAGTATCAAAGGGACCGCGACCGCATTATTCATAGCCGCGCTTTCAGGCGGTTAAAGCATAAAACACAGGTTTTTTTGTCGCCTGAATCGGACCATTACCGCACAAGACTAACCCACACCTTAGAGGTATCGCAAATTGCAAGAACAATATCCAGAGCCCTTCGTCTAAATGAGGATTTAACCGAGGCTATAGCTTTAGGTCACGATTTAGGTCACACCCCATTCGGTCACGCAGGGGAAAGGGCAATAAACGAGCTTGTACCTTTTGGATTTTATCACTATGAGCAGAGCAAGAGGGTTTGCGAAAAGTTAGAGAAAAACGGTAAGGGACTTAATCTTACCTTCGAGGTTTTAAACGGAATAGAGCGCCACACAAACGGCGAATGGTCAAAAAGTCTTGAGGGCCGAGTGGTGCGAATTGCTGACAGAATAGCCTATATTAATCACGATATTGATGATGCTATACGCGGCGGTGTAATTTCAGAGGGAGATTTGCCCAGGGAAATTACCGAGCATTTGGGCTACAGTAAAAGCGAGCGTATAAGTTCTCTTGTAAGCTCGGTTGTGGCTAACAGTAAAGAGAGTATTACTATGGACGAAGAAATAAGTAAATATTACGATTTACTGCACGAGTTTCTTTTTGAGGCTGTTTATAAAAACCCCGTAGCTAAGGCAGAGGAAAAAAAGGTTGGCGGTCTTATTGGCGGCATTTTTGAATATTATCTTAAAAACATAGAAAAATTACCTATAGAATATAAGGAAATTTGTGAAACAGAGGGTAAGGAACGCGCGGTTGCCGACTATGTTGCAGGTATGACCGATAAATACGCAATAACTGTTTATTCGAATATCTATATTCCAAAGTCTTGGTCAATATAGTGTACTGAATTTGGGACACATATTTTAATATACTTAAGATAAAGGAGGCGGTTTTATGGCAATACCCGAGGACGTTATAAGAGAAATTAAGTACCGAAACGAAATTGAAGCTACTATTTCACAGTATGTTAATTTAAAGCGCAGAGGCAAAAACCTTGTGGGACTTTGCCCCTTTCACAGCGAAAAAACCCCTTCCTTTACGGTTTATCCCGAGTCGGCATCCTTTTACTGCTTCGGTTGCGGGGCAGGCGGTGATGTTTTCACCTTTACGGGACTTATGGAAAACCTTGATTATATTGAATCGGTAAAGCTGTTAGCCGAAAAGTCGGGAGTAGCACTCCCTCAAGACGGTTATGACGATTCAATGCAACGTCTTAAAAATACAATTTATGACATTAACCGTGAAACTGCCCGTTTTTTCCACAAATATCTGATGTCACCCGACGGCAGATGGGCGCTCGATTATCTTTTAGGCAGAGGCCTTAGCCTTTCCACAATAAAGCATTTCGGCTTGGGTGCCGCGCCTGACAGTTGGGACAGTCTTATTAATCATTTAAAGGAAAAGGGCTTTACCTTAAATGATATGTACACGGCAAATGTTATAGGAAAAAGCCAGAGAGGAAGTTATTATGACCGTTTCAGAAAACGCATAATGTTTCCTATAATAAATATAAGAGGTAATGTGGTGGCTTTCAGCGGCCGCGCAATGCCTGGTGACGAAAAGGCGGGCGGCAAATATGTCAATACCTCGGACACGCCTGTTTACAAAAAGAGCGAAAACCTTTTCGGTATAAACTTTGCAAAGAACAATTGCTCGGAACGGGTTATTCTGGTTGAGGGAAATATGGATGTTATTTCGCTTCACCAAGCAGGCTTTAATTATGCGGTAGCGCCGTTGGGTACAGCGTTTACCGGCGAGCAGGTAAATCTTTTGGCGAGATACACCAAAGAAATTGTGCTTATGCTTGATGCCGATGCCGCGGGGCAAAAGGCAATTAAAAGGGCTACACAGTTGCTTGAAAATACAGGGCTTGAAGTCAGGGTTGTGGTTATTCCTGACGGTAAGGACCCCGACGAATATATAAAGAAAAACGGCCCCGAACGTTTCAAGGCACTTTTAGAGGGCGCAGTCAGCGATATTGAATACAATCTTTTAATGGCGGCGAGCGGAATTAACTTTGAAAGTGACGATGGCAGGCTAAAATATCTGTCGGTTGCGGCCGAGGTAATAGCAGCGGATGATGATGTTATGACGCGTGACATTTATATCGGGCGGCTTTGCGAGAAGTACGGTGTTTCAAGAACGGCGCTTACCTCAAAGGTCGATGAAATTAGGCGCAAGAAGGCTAGAACTCAGCAAAAAAAGGAATTTTCCGATATAGTACATCCTAAATTTACAAGGGATGACATTAACCCCGAAAGGCGCCGCTCACCCAAAGCCGCTGCGGCAGAGGAAACGGCAATATCGGTGCTTTTACAGCATCCCGATTTTTACAGTGAGGTTAGGGAGAAGCTTCCACCTGATAAAATGATAACCTCACTTAACCGCAGAATTTATGAAATAATTTACAAAACCTTGGAGTCGGGCAGAATGCTTGATATTTCGGTCTTTGCAGAGAGGCTTATTCCAGCGGAAATTGGGTATTTGGTGTCACTTCAAAACAGCGATAAAGCTTTAAATAACGCAAAAACTGTATTAAAGGATTGTATTGAGGTAATATTAGAAGAAGATATTATTTTAAATAATCAAAGCAATACCGAATCCTCTCTTGAGGATTGGGCGGCAACACTTCAAAATATGGCAAACAAGAAAAAGAAAGGGAATTAAATCTTATGGATAAGAACATCAAGGAAAACAAAAAAGCAGAAGAATTACTAAAAGAGGATAGCTCTTATTTAGAGAGTGAAGAAAAAAATTCAAGTATTGACGATATTGAAAATGCTCCCGAAGATTTGGACGAGCTTTTTTCGGAGCCGCCTACATTAGAGCTTGATTTTGATGAAGAGCCTACCGACGACGAGCTAAAGCTTGAAGAAATGGATGTAGACAAGCTCAGTGAAGAGGATATGTCCTTTGATAATATTTCACTTGATGACCCTGTAAAAGTTTATCTTCGTGAAATAGGCAGAGTGCCTCTCTTATCTTCTGATGAAGAAATCGAACTTGCCGTTAAGATTACAGAGGGTAACGAGTCTGCAAAACAGCGTCTTACCGAAGCTAACCTTCGTCTCGTTGTTAGTATTGCCAAGAAATATGTGGGACGCGGTATGTATTTCCTTGACCTTATTCAAGAGGGAAATGTAGGTCTTATTAAGGCAGTAGATAAGTTTGATTATACAAAGGGCTTTAAATTTTCCACCTATGCTACCTGGTGGATAAGACAGGCTATTACCCGCGCTATTGCCGATCAGGCAAGAACTATCCGTATACCCGTTCATATGGTAGAAACCATTAACCGACTTAAAAAGGTGCAGAGTCAGTTACTGCACGAAAACGGATACGAGCCTACAGAGGAGCTTATTGCCGAAAAAATGGATCTGCCTGTTGAAAGGGTAAGGGAAATCATGCGTGTAGCACAGGAGCCCGATTCTATGGAAACACCTATCGGTCCTGAGGAGGATTCTCGCCTTATGGACTTTATTCGTGACGAGGAGGCTTTAGCCCCCGATGATGCGGCTCTTAAAACCATAACTAATGAGGATATTGACGGTGTTCTCAAAACCCTTACTGCCAGAGAAGAAGCGGTAATCAGACTTCGTTTCGGTCTTAAAGACGGCAGATGCCATACTCTTGAAGAGGTTGGTACTGAATTTAATGTAACTAGAGAACGTATCCGTCAGATAGAGGCAAAGGCACTAAGAAAGCTACGTCACCCCGTACGCAGTAACAGATTTAAGGATAGGTAGGAATATTTAATATGAAATTTTCATATAAAACTAAGGGAGTATGCTCCAGAAGCATACTCATAGAGGTTGAGGACAATATTGTAAAAAATGTGCAGTTTGAGGGTGGTTGCAACGGTAACACCAAGGGAATAGCCGCTTTGGTAGTAGGTATGCCCGTGGATGAGGTAATAGAGAGACTTGACGGTATTACCTGCGGCTTTAAGGGTACCTCTTGTCCTGCCCAACTAGCGCAGGCTTTAAAAGAAAATGCAATTTAGAGTGTAAAAAAATCCGAAAGGGTGATTGGTTTGTATTCGGATAATGATATTAAAATCGCAGGTGACAAGCCTTCGGAACAAATAAAAAAGAATAGAGAAGCCCGTACAGTAGAAAGTAGCGGCCCTGATAAAGCTGCAATTAAAAAGGCGCGTAATTGGGGTAAGGATGTAGCGCTTATATTTATCCAGGATGCACGCGAATCGGCTAAAGACGGCAATGAAGCCACAAACGGCGAAATGCTTATTCAGCGCCGTATGCTGCTTTCCTTTACAGCAACGGTGGGCTTTGAGCAGTTAAGCACTGATGATACTTTAAGCGGTATTGCGCAAAAAAGCTTTCTTGATACTATAAAGAGTAACGATAGCGAGCTTTTTAAAACCTCGGGCGATACAGGCGCGTTTTCCTTTTATTATCTTGCTTTCAGACGCGGCGGAGAGGTTGACCGCAGAATAGGTCAAACCTTTGCTATGCTTTGCTCTCACGATGGCGACCCCATTTTCCAAGAGCTTGGTGAGGCGCTTTACTGTTGGTTCTTATCGGCAGTAAAGAAGTCTGCAAAAGAAAACGGTATAATTTAACATAACCAAGACTTCCTTTCGCATAAAAATAGTTAAGAAGCTATTTGCGAAAGGAAGATTTTTTTATGCCTACTATTTATTTAAGTCCGTCTACTCAGGAGTTTAATATCTATTCGGGCGGCGGCAGTGAAGAATATTATATGAATCTTTTGGCCGATGCTATGGAGCCATATCTTGCCGCCAGCGGTATACAGTATGTGCGAAATACCCCCGATATGACGGCGGCTTCATCCATAGCGGCATCAAATCAGGGAAATTACGATTTTCACTTGGCGCTTCATTCGAATGCATCGGGCAGCGGTAACGGAAATGTTAGGGGAGCGGAGTTTTATTATTACCCTACAAGTGTTGGCGGCAAGCGCTTTGCCGAAATTGCCGCAAGGAATTTTCAACTAATTTACCCATTGCCTAACAGCGTGCGTATAGTGCCTACTACCACTCTCGGTGAGGTAAGACGTGTAAAGGCACCCAGCGTGCTTATTGAGGTGGCTTACCACGACAATCCAGAGGATGCCCAGTGGATAAGGGAAAATATTGAGTCAATGGCGGCAAATATTGTTTATTCTCTTACCGAATATTTCGGTATACCCTTTAACACACCGCAGCCGATTTTTACGGCAAGTGTTGCCACACGTGGCTCTAATCTTAATGTAAGATACCTACCGTCAACAAACAGTAATATAGTCGGCAGTATACCAAACGGTGCAGAGGTTACGGTTTTCGCCACCTTGCCCGATTGGTCGCTTGTAAACTATAACGGTGTGGTGGGTTATGTGGCAAGACGGTATTTGCAGTATTAATTTTTAAGAATATAAATTTTAATATTTTTAAGCTTTGTGCTAATTATAGTAATTTAGACGATATTAGAAAGGTGTGGTATTGTTAGAGGCTGACGGGATAGACTCTCGTCAGCCTAAGTTATGAGCCTTTTTGGAAAACCTTAAAAGCTAAAAATATTTCTACCTATAAGCTTATTAATGAGTATAATATCAGCAGTGCTACCATAGACCGTATGAAGAAGGGTAACGGTATAAGTACAATGAAAATTGATGATTTTTGCCGGATACTAAATTGTGAGGTTTCGGATATTATAGAGTATATAAATGAATAAAGCACAAGAGCAGGGATTTTCCCTGCTCTTGTGCTTTATAATTAGTTGTTCTTTGCAATAAGTGTTTTAAGTCTTACCAAATCTCTCACATCAAAGGAGTTGTCCTGATTGATATCGTAAATATCCTGACTTGCGCTATCTAAGGGTATAATACCAAAGATTAGCTTTCGCATCCAAGCTAAGTCAAGCGCATTTACTTCACCATCAAAATCAATATCACCGGTGCTTGTATCAACATCAAGACGCTCTAATCTTACGTCAAATTCGCCTACAGAATTGCTATACAAGCCTGCGTAAAAATGGTAGGTATAGCCTGCCTGTAAATATCCTGTTATTCTAAAGTTTTTGTTTTCACCGCAATCGTCACTGGTGTAAATTTCGGAAATTCCACCACGGGTATCATAATTTGAGATAGAATAGAAGGTGTAATAACCGCTCTCCTCAGGTGTGAAGGTGAATGGCACGTATTCACCTGAGGTGGCAACCGTTACCTTTGTGGTTTTATTAAGCTCTATTTCTTGGTTGGGAATAACGGTGATTATACAGCTGGCACTAAGACCGCTTACGGTAGTAGCTGTTATAGTGGCAGTTCCTTCTTTTTGAGAATATATTTCGCAGTTGGTATAGTATTCATTATATATGCTTACCACATCGGGATTACTTGAGCTCCAATATACCTGCTCATTAAACATCTCAGGATAGAATTTTACACTAAGGGAAGTATAGTCATTAACATACGTTGTGATTTGGCTTCCTTGTGTAATTTTTATGCTTTCGATTGAAGGCTCCTTAACAGTAATTTCAATACTATCGCTAAGTCCGCTTTCAGTTGTTACGGTAACGGTTGTAGTTCCTATATTATTTAGTAGTAGGTCTATTCCACCGTTATCATAATATCCGTCAATATAGGCTACACTTGTGTCATCTACTGCCCAGCTGAGTTCCTCGCCTATAGCGTTAGAGGGATTTAGCATTGTGTAAAGCTTAATATAATTACCAACATATCCTTCATAACTGCTTCCGTTAAGAATTCTAACCGAGGTGGCGGGTACTAATTTTTTTACCCAAATATCATAAGTATCGGCGTTTTCGTAGTTGCTGTAAAGCTCCGAAGTGATATAATAGGTTTCGCTCGCATTTAAATTATATATGATATAGAAATTATCTCCCTCGCCCGAACAAGAATCACTTGTTATGTAGTTCATATCACTATCTAAAAGATTACATAAAGTATAGATATTTCCTAAGCTGTAAAAAGCGTATGTTCCGCTTTCGGCGGGGGTGAATTGAAATACGGATTTTATGGTGCTTGTCGGCACAGAGACCTTGTTATTTAAAACGAGTGTGGGGGCAGCGCTGTAGGACTTTATGTTTAATGTATAGCTTGCAGAAAGACCGCTTGAGGTGGTGGCTGTTACAATGGCTGTACCTGGAGTTTGACAGTGTATCCAAGCATAATCATAGGCGCTTGAGGATATATATGCGATGTCGGTGTTATCTATACTCCATTCCACAGCTTCAATAGCGGAATTTTCGGGATAAAAGCTTGGGAAAATATTAATATCGGTATTTACATATGTTTCATTGGTATCACACCAAAGAGACATAGATGTAGCTTTAGGCGGTACGGTGATATTAATAGAATAATTAACATTAAACCCATCCAATGTAGCGGGAGCGCTGATTTCTAAATAATAGGTTTCGTTCGCTTCCAGAATATATTGTTTTTCAATATAGCTTCCGTCGGTTGAGAATATTAAATCTCCTTGTGCGTCGCGTAAATAAAAATATAAATAATAATCAGCATGCTCAAAATTGTTTAATTGGAATTTGTAAGCGTCATCTTTTTGCGGTATGAATTTATATATAACAATAGTGTTTTGTTCGGTTAAGGTGCCGTTTTTGGTTGTATCTATAAAAATTTCTTCAGGGTCGGTTACGGTAACAGCGCAGCTTGAGGTAAAACCGCTTTCACTTGTTGCGGTGATTGTTGCAGTTCCTGCTTTAAGTAATTTGATGTTTAAGAATATTCCACCGCAATCATCTGGATTATATGAAATTTCAGCAACGCTGTCATCATCTATAGTCCATGTCACGTTTTCATAAGCGCATCCATCTGGGCTAAAAGAAGCTTGTATGCCATATGATTTACCTGATAAATCGTCAATGCTTGTTTGGGAAAGCACTATAGATGTAGCCTTCTCAGGCTTTGTCATAGTAATTGTATATGTCATTTCGCTCTCGGTGCGAGTTTCTATGTAGTAAGTTTTATCCTTTTCTAATTTATATTGTGCTTTTTCTATTTCAATAAGATCATTTTCGTTATTTGAATAGGAGTGAATATAATTTAACTGATTATAATCAGAATCCATAAAATTATAACTAAATGGTACATGGTTTTGGCGTTCAAAGCATATTTCATAAACTGCTGTTTCAGGTGGAATAAATTCCACATAATTTGTTTCATAGCCCTCTGTAGTTTGCATATAAGGAGTATCGAGAGTTAATGCGTCATATCCTTTAACGGTTATCATATATGTGGCAGTAAGACCATTTTCACTAGTGGCGGTAACAGTTGCCGTTCCGGGCTTTGCACAATATATCGAAACACTACCGTCACCATAATAATAATCGTATTCAATATATGCCACATCGGTATTATCTATATCCCAATCAATATTTTCGATAATAGCGCCATCAGGCTCGAAATTTGGATATAATCGTATGCGGTTGTTAGGATAAATTATTTCGGTATCACAAGTGATTTCTAACGAGGTAGCGGTAGCTGCCTTTGTTACATTAAGTGTATAATCAGCCACATAGTTTTCATCGGGTTCAGCCATGCTGGGAGAAATCCTTAAATAGTAAGTGTTATTACTTTCAAGGGATATCTGTGCTGTTTCAAAGCTGTGGTTTGAATATATATGATTGAAATTGCTGTCATATGTAGTAAGGCGAAAATAATTTTCAGATGATAATTGGAAGTTATAAACGCCGTCATCTTGAGGGATGAATTTATATGCGTTTTCCGCTTTCTCATAGGTTAAGGTGCCGTTTTTTGCGGTGTCAACAAAAAGCTCCTCAGGTTCGGTTGCAGTAATAGTAAATGATGTGGTGAGACCGCTTTCGCCCGTTGCAGTAACAGTTGCACTTCCTGCTTTGAGCATTTTGATACTTATATAACGACCTCCGAGGTCATCACCGTAATTTATTATTTCGGCAATGCTTTCATCGGTTATAGACCATGTAGTATTTTCATAGGCACAGTCTTCAGGTCCGAAATTTGCTGTATTATAGTATTCCAAGCCTACAAAACCATTAATGACAGTTTCTTCAAGCAAAATAGAGGTTGCAACATCGGGTTTTCTAATATTAATGGTATAACTGCCCGAACCATAAATTGATGCCTCAAAATAATAGGTTATATCCTTTTGAAGCTTATATTGTATAATTGATTTATTAGTAATATCGCTTACAGTTTCACTATTCCAGTAAATGTAATCAATGGAATTATGATTTGAGTCAAAGGAGTTACTCCAATCGAAATCCAGCTCCTCAAAATTATAGGTGTTGTTGATTTCATAAACGGCGGTTTCTGAGGGTGTGAAAGAAAAGAAGGTTGAGACTTGATCGTCAACTGATTGGGTAAACGGTGTATCAAGAGTTAGCGGGGTGAAGTTAGTATCTAATTTAGCAATTACAATTGAACAGCTACCATTATCAAAATCAAAGTGATAATGATATGAATATGTGGTAGCCTCTAAATAATAGGTTTCGTTTGCTTTAAGTATAGTTGATACATTAAAATTGTTAAATCCGTCATAATCGTCATTATTAACTATGGCTTCCCATTCGGAATTATAGATAGTACCATAGGTATCCAAATGGTCTTCTTCGTCGCCGTTATCAAACGAATAGAAAGAATAAATACCCGTTTCGGTAGGAGTGAAGGCATAAGTATAATACCCATTGTTTTCATCAAAATTAAGGTTTATTACCTGATCTAAGGTAATTGTAGGATAGGTCACATCAGTTGCTAATGCATTAATGGGTAACATGCAAAACAGCATAACAAGGCTTAGTACAATTGCCGTAATTTTTTTAAAATTCCTCATAAAGAAGCCTCCAATTAATAATATTACATAACCATTATAACTGAATTATATTATATTGTCAAAGAAAAAAGCATAGTTACCTATGCTTCAGACTGTAGACAAAGCCCCTTTCGGGACTTTGTCTACAGTCTGATATAATTATCAGCATTATACTTGCATAATAAATGTTGTTTTTGATTATTTGATTAGGCAAGATGAAAAAATTAAAGAGCTATTAATCCTTAAAGACGAATATTATGAATTATTGCAAAAAAGTTAAAGAATTAGAGCAATAAACCCCAAAACACTAATTTTACAAAAATAAGAAAACCGCCTGACTTCGCACAAATGGCTTAGTTAAGCGGTTTTTCTTTGTGTTATCTTGACAAAATAGATGCCGCTTAAATCAATTTGTTCCAAGCCTCTACCTTTTCTTTTGTTGGCTCCGATATATTGTTACAAATATTGGGTTTATTCAACAATTCATACTTGTAGGATCCGATCTTATGATACGGCATAACTTGAATGTCTGAGGCGGAATAACAATCATAAGCAAAACAATAAAAAACACTAGAAATTTTTCTTTGTATTGATAACGGGCAAGACTGTAGCCGACTAACGAACAGCTTATTACCGTGCCTATAGTACTGAAAACCGTAGATATGGCAGTATACAAATATGCGTTACCCATATCTAAAACATCCCATACAATCTTTATACTTTCAAATGAAAAAGTTTTTGGAACAAGTATTACACCGGGGTCATTTACGGTTTCAGGTGACTGAAATGCAACTAAAATACAATATACTGTCGGAAAAAGAAACAATACACAAATACCTACTATCAAGAGAAAAGAAAATATATTAAGTGTCCCTGAAAAGATATTTTTTCTCATATAGGAGCTTTGAAATTTTTTCAAGAAAGGTTTATATGTCATATGTACTGTCCTTTCTGCTAAATCAGGAAGAATATATCGACCGCTTAAAAACCGAAGCAGAATATTGTGGTTACTCCCCTTCTCTTATAGACACACTTTTGGCTGACGGATTCTCAACAGATGATATCGAAGAAATGATTTACTGCGGTGCGTATTAGTATTCCATTAGAACAACCCTAATGAGAAAGGCACGAACCGAAAGGCTCGTGCCAAACTTATTTAAATAACCATTTATAATCCTGCCGACAGTCAAGAACATAATCGATATACACGTTATTATCAATAATTTGATAAATTATTAAATATCGTTTTTCAAAGGTAATATATCTGTACTGATGTCTTGGAATATAATCAGCAATAAGCCATGGATTGCGGTTAGGCATATTCTTAAGTGAATTAGCTGTTTTCTCAAATTCACCGACCAAGCGCTCTGCTGCATCAACACTTACCTTTGCTAAAAAAGCAGCATGAGAGACTAGCATAGAAGTAGCCTTTTTAGATACTACAACATTGAATTTATCCATTGGTAGCCTCTCTGATTGCTTTTCGCATAAGGTCAGTCACTTCATTTATGGAATAATCTTTTTCTCCATGTAATCTTTCTTCTTCAACTGCAAGGAGTTCTTCGCGAAGTTTGAGCATTTTTTCTCGTTTAACAAATGAGTCAATATCCATAACCACAAGGTCTCCCTCACCATTCTTGGTAAGATATATCGGCTCGCCACTTTTACGACAGTATTCCGCAATCTCATTATAATTTTGTCTTATTGTAGCCGAAGGTCTTATATTCATAATATATCTCCTTTCGTAACTTTATTCTAACCATATTATATTAAAATATTACTACATTGTCAATAGAAAGGAAGTTTAGTTTTGAAAATATTAATAATTGAACCCTTAAAAGAACCTTACACTAAAGAAATTGACGGCAACCTCGAAAGTATGCAACAAATTGTTGGTGGAATCATTCAGGCAATATATCCGTTTGATAATCCAAAAACCGCCCTTATCTGTAATGATGAAGGCAAACTTATTGGTTTACCTTTAAATCGAGCATTGTTTGATAAGGACGGAAATTTTGTTGACATAATCGCCGGTACATTTTTCTTATGTTCCGCTCCTGCAAACAATGAGAACTTTGAAAGTCTTACTGACGAAAATATTGAAATCTATCGGGAGCGGTTTAAGAATATTGAAATCTACATAAAGGGGTGATATTTATGCAATGGGGAATTATTGGCTTTGTGGCGACACTCGGCATCTTGTGCATTGCGGAAGGAATCTGCAATACTGACTTTTGCTAAAGTGCATTAAACAAACATCACAGGGGAGGTGGTAACCAATGTCCGCATTTCTTGCCCTTTTAAGCGCACCCATGGCCAAGCTTGCAGAAGGAGCATTGCTCGGTGCAATGATTTTTCTTACAAGTAAAGGAAAATTCAATTCCGATTAAATTTCAAAAGGCTCGGTGAGTAACAACTTGCTGAGCCTTTGAAGCTATTTATATTATGTATAATTTTTTATAATCAATAAGCATTATATGTATAAACAACGCTATGTATATAATTTTCAAGCTCTGTCTGCTCTATAATTCCTAAATGCAGTTTATTTCTGCCTTTAAGTGAAGCTGTGTTGACAAGAAAATGCAAATGTTCCATACCCTCTTTTTCTTTATGTCTTGCAAATAACACTTGATGTTCAGGAAAAAAATAATCAGATATTTCCATACCTATTGACATATAATCGCTGTCACCAAGTGGTGCATCTTTGTCAAAAGATACTACAAAATGATATCCCCGCCTGCCTTTGTTCTTGTCAAATAAATCAAGCATTTTGTTCATATCTTCATTAGCAGTATCCGGACTGACTCCCCTGCCCACACAATATCTTGGATTATTATCTTTTTTACCATCATTAATGTATTCACAAACATTCTTAAGTTTTTCGGGATCATCTAATGGATTATCAATCACTTTAAAAAATTCCATATATTTTCACACCCTTCTAATATTCTACTTGAACAGATTTTGTTTGTAGCAGAATCTTTTATAATCAATAATTCTCTGTAAATATCTCGTTTTGTTTTTATGGTAACACTTTCATCTACTAATGAAGAATTAACCATATACCTACCTATTGATACCCCAGCATCTATAGCTCGATTTTTAATTTCCCTATATTCCGTTTCGGATAACCTAACAGAAATAACATGTGTTTTAAGCGCCATAAAATCACCTCTTTTAAACTATTTTTTATAACATATTATTGATATAAACAATCACTCCCTAAGGGTATATGTTTATATGAAGAACACACTTAAACAATCAACATATCTGAGCTATGAAGGCTATATAAGAAATCATTATAAACCTGCGTTAGGTGATTTACTTTTAAGGGATATAACACCCCGATTATTGCAGCAGTTTTATAATTATAAAGCAGAGCAAGAAGGTCTTTCGCCTAAAACAATAGTCAATATGAATTTATTTCTTCATAAAGCTTTGAGTTATGCAGTTAATGAAGGGTATATACAAAGCAACCCCGCTGCTTCTATAAATTTAACAAGAGGCACTAAACCTCAAATAGAAATATTAACCCGTGACGAACAGGTACGCCTTATGCAAGGCACTTACCAACACCGTTACGGGATTTTTGTTAGATTGGTTTTATTTACAGGAATCCGCTTAGGAGAATTATTAGGTCTCAGATGGGAGGATGTAGATTTCACATCAAGCAATTTGCACATACGGCGCACTCTTAATAGACTAAACAAGATTAACCGCTCTGAACATGATAACGGTTATTCTACTGAGATTGTAATTCAAGCGCCAAAATCCCAAAACTCTTTAAGAACAATACCGCTTCTACCCGCTGTTATTTCAGACTTGCAAAGTTGGGCAGAAATTCAAAAACAGGATAAGCTTAATTCTAACGGCAATTATACCGAGAGCGGATTTATTGTTACAAATCAGTTTGGTGGATTTATTGAACCGAGAACATTTAAGGATTATTATAATAAAATATTAGAAATTTCAGGGTTGAGACATTTTACCTTTCATGCACTCCGCCACACCTTTGCTTCGCGGGCAATGGAACAAGGAATGGACGCTAAAACACTTTCTATGATATTAGGGCATTATTCTGTTGCTTTTACTCTGGATACATATACTCATGTATTAGACGACCACAAGCATGAAGGCATAGCTCTTATGGATGAACTGTTCGTGGGAAATAATAATTTCGAAAACAATACTTTATATCCCATTGTTATTACAATGCAAGAAGACGGTATGATGTATTTTGAAATTCCGGGCATTCCTCAAATCATCCATACCGATAGCAATATACAGTCAGGTATGCAATTTATTAAGGAAAGCCTAAATGAAGAAATACTGACTTCTGTATTTCCGCTTCAGGTAATCCCTACAGAACAGATAATACTCGCTCCAAATCAAATGCTAATGCATATAACAATTTAGGCAGGGAGTAGTCTCCCTGCCTCAGACTGTCGAATAACCCCAAATCTCAAGCGAGGTTTGGGGTTATAAATTTT
>CAZNTP010000033.1:0-15173 GCA_964575985.1 uncultured Ruminococcus sp.
GAGCCCAGTGAAGACTGGACTGTAAAGAGAGTCGGACTCCATTGATTCCTTCAATGTAGATTTTTATTTAAAATATAACAGGCTGTAGCTGTACGCCTTTAAGGGCTGATTCCAAGGCTTTTGGTATTAATGAAAAATCACAGACCAAGGAATTGTTTTTAGAATGTGGGTCATCCTGCCTATAGGGCACAAAGAAGATATTTTTTGTGTTGTGAAGCAGGCCTATGTTTTTACAGGAAGCGCCCAATGCATCATTAGTAGCAGGCGCTAAAACTACAGGTTTGTTGTTTCTTAAATGCGCCTTTACCGCCATTGTAACGGGTGTGTCGGTAATGCCCAATGCAATTTTAGCCAAGGTGTTGCCTGTGCAGGGGGCAACAACTATTATATCTAATAGATTTTTAGGGCCTATAGGCTCGGCGGCGGCTATATCGTGAATTACCTTTTCGCCGCAGATTTCTTCCACATTTCGTATAAGCTCATCTGCTTTACCAAAACGGGTATCGGTTGAATATACTATTTGAGACATTATGGGTTTTATCTTTATATTTTGCTTTGCTAATTCTTTAAGTGCCTTTAGCGACTCGGCTATAGTACAAAAAGAACCGCAAAAGGCATAGCCTACAGTTATATTTTCCATTTTTTCTTCACCTCTAATTATATGAATTAATAATATGCGTTATAGTGTTGCTTAAAATTTCCGCGGCGGTTTTTGGGGCTATAATACCCGGTAGCCCCGGCGCTTTTATTGCTTTTATACCGAGTCTTGTTGCTTCCTCTAGACTGAAGCCGCCGTAGCTTGAAAGGTCTATTAAAAGGGTATTTATGAGACGCTTTAAAGAGCTATCATCAATAACCTTTACGTCCACAGTATTGAATATAATATCAAATTCGAGAGGCTTTAAATTCAGATGCTCAGTGTTTATGTAGTTAAACCCAAGAGCCTCTGCCAAGCCAAAATCCGCGGGTTTTCTGGCGCTTATTGTAACATCAGAGCCAAAGGCTTTTAGTCTGTTTGCTAAAATTTTACCAACCCTGCCGTAGCCAATTACCAGTGTTTTTGCTTTCCAAAGTGTGTAGTCGGTGTTTTCTATAGCTATTTTTATCGCACCCTCTGCTGTAGGTACTGCATTTAAAAGGGCATAACTGTCGAAAGAACCGTAATCTACACAGTTTTTATTTCCAAAGTTATAATTACAGCAAAGAATTAATTGCTCGCGGTCGGTGTTATCCTCAATAAATTTAAGCGGTATGCTACGCTTTGTTAAGGGTGCAAACACATTGACACCGTCCTTAGTGGTGGGTACGGGAAGCACTATCACCTGAGAAGAGCGGATGTCTCCGTTATCATTGTCAAACAGACCTATGCTATCGGTAAGATAGCCCGAGGCTTCCAAGCTCAGTTTTAAAATTTTTAGTCGGTTATCGCCGCCTATAATAGTGATTTTTTTCATTGTCATCAGTCCGTAAATTAAAAAATCAGCACCAAAAGCTGTACATTACAGTTTATGGTACTGATTAAAATTTCGTTACGGTAATTATATTAATTTTTTAGTCGGTAATAACTACCGAGGTTATTACAGGTTGGTTTTTGGCGGCTACAGTGCCGTTACTGTCCTCAACTATAGCATCTGCGGCGATTTTATCAACAACAGTCATACCTTCGGTTACGTGGCCAAAGGCGGCGTAGTCGCCGTCAAGATGGGTTGAAGTTCTGTGCATTATAAAAAACTGAGAGGAAGCGCTGTTAGGGTCTTCGGCTCTTGCCATAGAAATAACACCGCGCTTGTGGGAAATATCGTTTTCTATTCCATTGGATTCAAACTCACCTATAATTTCTTTATCACTGCCTCCAAGACCTGTGCCCTCAGGGTCGCCGCCCTGAATCATAAAGCCCTCGATTATGCGGTGAAAGGTAAGTCCGTCATAAAAACCGCTTTTTGCAAGCTCAACAAAATTTTCTACTGTTACGGGTGCGGTATTACCGTCTAATTCTAAGTGAATTTCACCGTAATTTTCAACCGTTATTACAGCATGGTGTATGCCGTAGGGCTCGGGGTTGTATTCTATCCCGTTTGTTTCTTTTGAGGCACAGGCGCTAATACCAAAAAGCATAATTAATGCGAGTAACAAACAAATAATTCTATTTTTCATGGGTGTGCTTCTCCTTTTTGCCGTATGGAATATATCTTACCTTGCGTTTTTTAAGTCTGGCAAGGTTGAGTCTTATGCAAAGAATAATAAATATCAGTACTGCAAGCACTGCAATCCCTATAATAAGCTTCATATAAATAGAGGAAAAGAAGGATTTTATATATTTTACAATGACCAGAATACCGCTTGACTCAACATCTGCACCTGCGACCAAATCAACCGTTCCGATTACCTTTTCGGCATATATGACCTCTGCGGTGCCTAAAATATCGCCCTTTTTAATGGGGGCTGCTACTCTTTCGGAATTAAGATGGTTTTTTATAACTATGGTAGACTCATCCGCCTCGTTAGGAAGTACCGAAATAAATGAACTTTTAAAATGAAGCGGCACAAAATCGGTTTCAAGGGATAACTCTACCGGCATTTCACAAACAGGCTCGGTAGAGCTTGCAATTTCTTTAAAAGAAAAATTGTTAAATGCCCAACGGTAAAGCTCAGCACTTTCTAAAAATTCATATCGGCGGTCAGCTTTGGGGGGACAACCCATAAGTATGCACATATAATTATAGCCGCCGTGTGAAGCGGTGCTTACAAGGCATCTGCCGGCTTCGTCTGTATAACCTGTTTTAACACCCTTAGCATATTGGTAGTAGTAATTTGTGTTGGCGTCCTGCAAAAAGTTTGTGGTAACAAGGGTGCGCCCGTCTGACATATTTGTTGCAGGCATCGGGTATCTGGGAGTTTCCGAGACGGTTTTAAAGGTTTCGTTTTGAAGAGCGTATTTTGTAAGGGTATAGATATCACGCACGGTGGTATAATTTGTTTCGTCGTGAAGACCTACGGGATTTTGATAATGGGTGCCTGTAAGTCCCAGTTCGGCCGCTTTTGAATTCATCATAGCCACAAAGTTTTCAACACTGCCGCCGTAAAATTCTGCCGCTAAATAGGTGCAGTCTCCGTAGGAGGACATAAGCACTAAATATATTAAATCAAGCTGGGTAAATTCCTCACCCTCTTTAATATAAGAAACCGAGCTTCCTGTTCCCAAAACCAAGTCGAGTGCCGATTTTGTCATAGTGATTTTGCCCTGTGGGTCATACTTATCACTTTCGAGCATAAGGATGGTTGTCATAATTTTTGTGATAGAGGCAGGGTAGACTTTATTGTCAATATTGTTTTCATACAGTATTTCGCCTGTGTCGAGAGATACAAGCATACCTGCCTTTGCGGTAATATCGAATTCGGTTACCTCATAAGCAGAGGTGGTTAAAGAGGGAAAAAGGCAGAAAAAAGTCAAAAAAATTGTAAAAAATGTGGAAAATATCTTTTTAGGCATAGAAATCTCCTTAATAGTATGTTATACTATCTTATATTAACATAAAAAGAACTCAAATAAAAGTGAAATTTTAAAAAAGTGTGGTGACAGATGTGGTTTATATAACGGGTGATATGCACGGCTGCCTTGAAAGGCTTTATGATAAAAGCTTCAGAAAACTCAAAAGCGGTGACGTGTTAATAGTATGCGGCGATTTCGGCTATATATGGAACGGTGACAAAACCGAAAAGCAGGTTATAGACTTTTTAAGCACAAGACGTTTTGTAACCGCATTTGTTGATGGCACTCATGATAATATGGAGACTATCAATCGCGGCAAGGTTACATATTGGCACGGAGGTATGGTGCACCGAATTAAAGGTAATCTCATCCATTTAATGCGAGGACAGGTTTTTGATATAGAGGGCAACAGCTTTTTTACTTTTGGCGGGGGAGAGAGTACCGATAAGGATATGAGGCTGCCGTCGGGCAAATGGTGGCGCGAGGAGGAGCCCACACCCTATGAAATGGCAGAGGGCGCAAAACGGCTCGACGAAATGAACTGCAAGGTTGACTATATAATAACCCACGAGCCGCCGTCTCTTGTTAAGAGTGCTATTTTACTGCGCCGAGGCAGTAATGACCGAATTAATAAGATTAACGGCTATTTTGAAGAAATCGGACGTGCCTGCGATTTTAAGCATTGGTATTTCGGCTCTCTTCACGAGGATAGGGTAATAACACCGAGGCACACCTGTGTGTTTAAAAATATGATACCGATTGAAAAGGACAGTGAGGACTAAAAATGTATCCATTACTATTAAAACCGCCCATTAAGGATTATATTTGGGGTGGTAATAAACTCAAAACTGAATTTGGTCTCGAATGTGACAGCGAAATTGCGGCAGAGGGTTGGATGCTTTCCTGCCATAAGGACGGTGCCGGTACAGTTATAAACGGCGAGCACCGTGGAAAAACCTTGCCCGAGGTTTTAGAAATTTGGGGTAAGGATGCCATTGGAAAGAACGGAGCAGAGTTTTCCTATTTTCCGCTGCTTATTAAGCTTATTGATGCCAAGCAGAGTTTATCGGTGCAGGTGCATCCTGATGATGATTATGCCCTGAAAAACGAGGGTGAATTCGGCAAAACTGAAATGTGGTATGTAGTTGACTGCGACGAGGGTGCAGAGCTTGTATACGGCTTTAAAGAGGAAATTTCAAAAGAAGAGTTTAAAGAAAGAATTGAAAACAACACTCTTATGGAGGTTTGCAACAGCGTGCCCGTAAGGGCGGGCGATGTTTTCTTTATATCGGCAGGCACACTTCATGCCATTGGCGGCGGAATTTTGATTGCCGAGGTACAGCAAAATTCTAATACCACCTACCGAGTATATGATTATGGAAGACTGGGTGCAGACGGCAAGCCCCGCCCGCTTCACATAGAAAAGGCGATTGATGTTACAAAATGCGAGAAACCCACAATTCCCTACGGGCAGGTGGGAAAGATAACAAAAATCGGACAAAACGAGGTAAGAGAGTTGGCTCGTTGTGAATTGTTTACTACCGAGCTGTTAACACTTAAAGATAAGCTTGCTGTAAATGTTGCCGATAGCTTTGTGTCGGTTTTGTGCCTAAAGGGTAACGCAGTTATTAATTGGGGTAATGAAAACCTCAAAATTAATAAGGGCGATAGCCTCTTTATTCCGGCAGGGCTTGTAACGGAGCTTTCGGGCAAAGCAGAAATTCTTATGAGTTATGTTTAATAATGAATAATATTGTATAAAAGCGGTGAGAAAATTTTTCTCGCCGTTTTTATTTTGAGGGATTTGTGAAATTTTTTTCATGAATAAAGTCGTGAAGCTGGTTTATTATGTGAATATTTTGTTCTGTCAAATATGAGCGTGTGTCCTTTAAAATATCCTCATATCCGCATATACTACTGCAATTTTCTTCTTCATCAACTAACAACATAAGATATGTAATAATTTTAAGTTTAAGGGTAAATTCCATAAGTTTGTCAACTTTTTCGATATGTATTAAACGCATAAAATAGCCTCCCAAAAATGTGTTATAAATTAATTATAAATACATTTTCAAATTTGTGTTTAATTTCACATACATTTATATGTAAAAAAATTTAATGTAATAAGTTTTTACAAGAAAGGGCGTGCCCGTCGCGGCATAAGCGACAAAGCGGCAAATCTTATCTCAGTTATATTTGAAAATTGAAAGGACAGTCAAAATACCTGTCCCAACAAAAGCCCAAGAATTAGCACTCGATGAAAAAGAGTGCTAATTTTTATAGTTTATTCATAATTTATTAACACATTTAGCGGAATATGGTACTATACTATAGTCAGTTAAAGTCAAATTTTGAAAATAAGGTGAAATTTAATGCGTACAAAACAGTTTAAATCAGAATCTAAAAAGCTTATGGATATGATGATTAATTCAATCTATACCCATAAGGAAATTTTCCTGCGAGAGCTTATTTCCAATGCAAGTGACGCTTTGGACAAGCTTTACTTTATGTCTCTTACAGATACAAATGTCGGCATAGCACCCGATGAATTTGAAATCAGATTAGAGCTCGATAAGGAAAACCGCACACTTACCATCTCAGATAACGGTTGCGGTATGACCGAGGAGGAGCTTGATAAAAACCTCGGTACTATTGCAAAGTCGGGCTCATTCAACTTTAAAAAAGAAAATGAAAAAACCGAAAATGTTGATATTATCGGTCAGTTCGGTGTGGGCTTCTATTCTGCCTTTATGGTAAGTGATGATGTTACTGTCATAAGCCGTGCCTATGGCAGTGATGAGGCTTTCCGTTGGAATTCGCAGGGTGCAGACGGTTATACCGTAGAGGCTTGCGACAAAGAAACGGTTGGTACTGTTATAACTCTTCATATAAAGGATAACACAGAAGACGAAAATTATGACGAATTTTTAGACCAATACAGAATAAGCGCGCTTGTTAAAAAGTATTCCGATTATATCCGCCATCCAATTAAGATGGAATTTGTTACAAAGAAGCCTATAGATGATAAAGAGGGCGAGTATGAGGATGTAGTTGAGCTTCGCACCTTAAACAGTATGGTGCCGCTCTGGAAAAAGGCTAAGACCGATATTACCGAGGAAGAATACGCTAATTTTTATAAAGAAAAGTTTTATGATTTTAACGACCCTGCACGCGTAATTCACTACAAAACAGAGGGTCAGGCTACCTATAATGCACTTCTCTTTATTCCTAAGCAGCCCCCTTTTGATTACTACACAAAGGAATTTGAAAAGGGCTTACAGCTTTATTCAAAGGGTGTGCTAATACAGGATAAGTGTGCCGATTTACTGCCCGATTATTTCAGCTTTGTTAAGGGCCTTGTAGACAGTGAGGATTTATCCCTTAATATTTCGCGCGAAATGCTTCAGCACGATAACCAATTAAAGCTTATTGCCAAAACCTTGGAGAAGAAGATTAAGGGTGAGCTTGAAAAGCTGTTAAAGGATAACCGCGAGGCTTATGAGGAATTCTTTAAGGCATTCGGTATTCAGCTTAAGTTCGGTATTTATAATGATTACGGAATGCACAAGGATGTTCTTAAAGACCTTTTAATGTTCCATTCCTCTGCCGATAAAAAGTATGTTACCCTAAAGGAATATACCGAGCATATGACCGACAGTCAGGACACTATCTATTATGCCTGCGGTGAAACCGATGAAAAGATTGAAATGCTTCCTCAAACCGATGCCGTTAAGGAAAAGGGGTACGAAATTCTCTATCTTACCGAGAATGTAGATGAATTTGCTCTTAAGGTTCTTTCCGAGTATGACGGCAAAAAGTTTATGAACATTTGTGATGATGCCTTAAATCTTGACAGCGAGGATGAGAAAAAAGCCCTTGAAACCGAAAACGAGGCTTCAAAGGATATGTTCGAGGCTATGAAAGAAAGCATTGGCGACAAGATTAATGCGGTGCGCTTTACCTCTAAGCTCAAAAAGCATCCCGTATGCCTTACGAGCGAGGGCGGAATTTCACTTGAAATGGAAAAAACGCTTAATTCAATGCCGGGCGCTAACGATAAAATTAAGGCACAGCTTGTGCTTGAAATTAACGCTACCCACCCAATTGCAGAAAAATTAAAGACCCTTTATAATGAAGACACAGAAACCTTGGGCAAATATGCTAAGCTTTTATACGGCGAAGCCTGTCTTATAAGCGGTGCAGGAGTGCCCGACCCTGTAGAGCACAGTAGTTTGGTTTGTGAGCTTATGACTAAATAAGAATAGATTGAATTTTAAAAGCCTTGCAAAGACATACACTTTTGCAAGGCTTTTTATGCGCTTACGGTTTTATTTCCCAATAATACCGTCGGTTTGAGGGCGGAAAATCTGTAAGAATTTCATACTCGGGGTCATAGAATGTACCGTCAAAATAAAGTGACCAATGCCAGCAGTGTGGGGTTTCAAGGCTTAAAATACAGATTTTTGGCAAATCCTCTTTTTTACTTACGGGGCGGCGTTCCTTAGAAAATTCAATTCCGTAATATTCAAGCGCTAAAAACATTTGGCTTAGCGTAGTTTCGCGCTCGGTGCCTACGATTTTTATAATTTCGTCTACAGTTTTATCAGTAAGCATTGCAAGCACTGCCTGACCGCACTGTAAGGGTGTGGGCTCGTGAATATAGGTAGGTTTTTTTGTCAGTGGCATTTTTTACACCCCATTTATTACTTTATATATCAGCGGTCTTTCTTGCGGTTTTTTAGCATCTATGCTAAAGGCTTCTTCTAAAACTTTAGTAGCTGAATTGATTTTTTCCGGCTTTCCGTAAATTGTGGCTAAAATTTCGCCCGTCTTCACATAATCGCCGTATTGCTTGTTTAAAATTATTCCTGCCGACAGGTCAATTTTATCTTCAAGCGTTTCTCTGCCAGCACCGCTAAGAACTGCCGCCTTTCCGACAAGCTGACTGTTTATGGCAGTTATATAACCGCTTTTAAAAGCGGTTATTTTTTTCTCAGCTTGCGGTGTGTCGAATTCTTTTTCACCTGTTAGCAGTCTTACATCTCCGCCTAAAGCTGATGTCATTTCACAAAGCTTTTTAAAGGCACTGCCGTTTTGTAGAGCCTCCTTAGCCAAGGCTTTGGATTTATCGGCATCGGTATTAAAGCAAAGACTGTGCATATTTGCGGCTAAGGTGATGCAAAGCTCATAAAGTCTCTTGTCACCTTTGCCCTTTAAAATCTCTACTGCCTCTTTAATTTCAAGTGCATTTCCTATATAACGACCTAAGGGTATATCCATATCGGTAATAACGGCGGCGGTATTTCTATTAGCATTATTGCCGATTTTAACCATTTTTTCGGCTAAAAGCTCGGCGCACTCCGGTGTTTTCATAAAAGCACCGCTGCCAAATTTAACGTCAAGCAGTATATTTTTAGCCCCTGCGGCTAATTTTTTGCTCATAATGCTAGAGGCTATAAGCGGTATGCTCTCAACAGTAGAGGTAACATCACGCAGTGAATAAATTTTTTTATCTGCAGGCGCAAAATTACCGCTGTGGCCTACAAGGCAGAGTCCGTATTTTTTTGTAATTTCAAGCATTTCGTCAGCGGAAATTGCGGTTTTATACCCGTCTATAGCTTCAAGCTTATCTACAGTACCACCCGTGTGGCCAAGACTTCTGCCTGACATTTTAGCGACACTACATCCAAGTGCCGCGGCAATGGGCGCGCAGATAAGGGTTGTTTTGTCACCCACACCGCCCGTGCTGTGCTTATCTACAGTTTTATCACCTAAATCGGATAAATCAAGACAGTCTCCGCTGTTAGCCATAGCAATAGTAAGCTCTGTTGTTTCGCGGGTGGAGAGTCCGTTTAAATATATCGCCATAAGCAGAGAGGATACCTGATAATCAGGGACGGTATTTTCGGTGACGCTTTTTATAAAGAACTCGATTTCTTCCAAAGATAACTCTTTTTTATCGCGCTTGTGGGCTATAATATCAGTCATTAGCATAGGTTTTCTCTCCCAAAGCCAAAGGGCATAAGCTCTTCCAATGTGTTAATTCTAATCTCATTTCCATTTGTGGCAATAATTTTAAAATCCTTGTCACAAAACTCGGTCATTACCTGCCTGCATATACCGCAAGGGTTACAAAAATCGGTAATTTCACCCATCCTGCCGCCTACAACCGCGAGTTTTAAAAACTCGGTATCACCGTTTGAAACAGCGCTAGCAAATGCTGAACGTTCTGCGCATATTGTTGCAGAGAATGAGGAATTTTCAATATTAGTACCCGTATATACCTTTCCGTTTTTGCAAAGCAGTGCGGCGCCTACCTTAAAGCTTGAGTAGGGGGAGTATGATGCTGTCATAGCATCCAAAGCCTTTTTTATTAACTCCTGCTCGGACATAAAATCACCAATCCTTAAAATTTCTTGTTTTGAAGTGCAAGCTCTGTTTTATAAATCTCCTGTGCGGCCTGTTTATCCGAGTTTACAACTATATACGTGTAAATAGAGTCGAGAATAGTCAGTTGTGCTATTCGTGAGCTCATTGCTAGTATTGAATGTTGGGTTTCCTCGGCACGAGTAAAGAGTGCGTAGTCACATGCTTTTACAATGGGGGAGTGACCGTAATTTGTAATACAAACGGTGGTAGCTCCGCCTATTTTAGAAAGCTGAAGCGCCTCTACAATATCCTTTGATGAACCCGAATGTGAAATACCTATTACCACACTTTTTCGGTCAAGGTGGGTGGCAATTATAGCTTGCATATGATTATCACAGCAGGCTTGCGCATTAAAACCGAGCCTTAAGAATTTATGCGCGGCATCCTGAGCAATTGATGCCGAGTTACCCAGCCCGAAAACTATAATTCTTTTCGAATTCATTATAGCATTTGCGGTCTTTTCAAGCATTTCGGCATCAAGTATGGTTTCGGTGTTGGAAAGCGAAACCGAAATATCGCTTATGCGCTTTTTGAATATATCAAAGCAGCTGTCCTCTTTGGTGATTTCCTCACTCACAGTAGAGGCGGCGCGCATTTCCCCCGCAAGACCGATTTTTAGTGACTGATAACCGTCAAACCCAAGACGTCTGGCAAAGCGTACTACCGTAGCGTCACCGCAACCGCAACGCTCGGCAAAATCACTTATAGATGCATTTATTATTTCCTTAGTGTTTTCGAGTATGTAATCTGCAATTTTTTTCTCACCAGGTCCCATTTGCGCACGCAAGAAACGTATTTTATGTAAAATTGATTCCATTTTAACCTCACAAATGAAAATTATTTTCATTATTTTCGCATATATTTTAAAAAAAGTCAAGAGAAATGAAAAAATATTTCGAGGACTATTGATAAAAACGGTGTATTTTGGTATTGTATATATGTAGAAATTTGTAAAATTCTCTAAGGAGGGTATTTATGTTTGATTACAATGTAAAAATCGGTCTCGTTGCTATGCGCCGTAACACTACCGACCGTCCCCGCGGCACATTCCTTACATGGTATTCTGCTGAACAGCGCGGTAAAAAGTTCGTAGACTACATAGAGGAAAATTTCACAACCGACAAGGTAAGCTTTGTTGACAACAAGGGAATTGGTATTAATGACCTTGTGTTTGACGATGCATCTGCTAAAGAGGTTGTAGAGCGTTTTAAAAACGAAAATGTTGACGCTGTAATGATTATCAACTGCAACTTCGGTAATGAAGAAGCCGCCGCAGATATTGCTGAGGCTCTCGGTAAGCCTGTTCTTTTGTGGGCACCGCTTGACGATGAATATTATGTAGACGGTATGCGTCCTACCGATTCACAGTGCGGTCTTTTCGGCGTATCCCGTCAGATGCAGCGCTATCATATTCCTTTCTCACACCTGCCCTGCTGCAGAGTAGAAAGCCCCGAATTCAAAGAGGGCTTTGAGAGCTTTGTAAGAGTTGTATGTATGGTTAAAAACTTTAAGGGTATGCGTATCGGTCAGGTTGGCGCACGTCCGGCACCTTTCTTCTCGGTTATTTGGAACGAGGGCGAGCTTATGGAAAAATTCGGTATTCGCATTATTCCTATAAACTTTGCTATTATTGAGCAACGTATGAAGACTGCCGAAACCGACTATGCCGATGAAATTGCCGAGTATGAGCAGTATTTTCTCACCAACTACGAGCTCGACGATTTAACCCCCAAATACATAAAGCCTATGGCTACAATGACTGCTATGTATAAGCACTTATTTGAGGAATTCAATCTTGATGTTATTTCGGCTGAGTGCTGGACTGCTACCCCTGTTATGTTTGACGGACTTGCTCCCTGTGCGCTTTACGGTTTACTTAACGAAATGGGTTATATGATTTCTTGTGAGAGCGATATTCATTGTGCTATGACAATGGCGCTTCTCAAGTGCGCTACCTTGGGTGAGGGAAGACCCCTCTTTGGTGAGTTTACCGTTCGTCACCCTGAGAACAAAAATGCAGAGCTTTTATGGCACTGCGGACCTTTCCCCATTGCCGAAATGGCAGAGGGCACAAAGGCTCGTCTTGTAAATCAGCGCGCTTGGCTCAGAGGAAAAGACGGTGAATATACCGTAGCCCGTATCGACCAAGAGCACGGCGATTATATGATTCTTCCCCTAAAATGTAAGACTACCGAAGGTCCTCAGACACACGGTACATATATATGGGGCGAATTTGAAGATTTGCAGGCAGTTGAAGACAGACTTCTTGACGGTCCCTACATCCACCACTTTGTTGAGATGCGCGGTGACTACACCAAGGAAATCAAAGAATTCTGCAAATACTTCCCCAACCTTAAGGTTGATGAAAGTGTTAAATAATTAAATTATAAATAAATTTAAAGGAGATATTAAAATGCAAATCCAGATGAATGAATTTTTATTTGCGATGATTCTCACAGAGCTTGAGGACGCTGTAGGCGTAGAAAACTGCTCTACAAGAGCAATCGACAAGGTAACACACAGTGTTGACTACTACTGGCTTTCACGTATGTGGGCTGACCGTGGTTGCCGTATGCCCGAGGCTGACATCGTTGTTTGCCCTAAGGATGCTACCGAGGTTTCAAAGGTTTTAAAAATCGCTAACTACTACAAGCTCCCCGTAACCACTTGGGGTGCAGGCGGCGGTACACAGGGCGGTGCTATTCCTGTAGCCGGCGGTATCGTTCTTGACACAAAGAGAATGAACCAGATTTACGAGGTTAATACCGAGGGTATGTACATAGAGTGCGGTACAGGTGCTATCTACAAGCACATTGAGTGGGCTGCAAACGAGGTTGGCAAGGCTACAATGCACTATCCTTCTTCACTTACCTGCTCAACCGTTGGCGGCTTCTTAGCACACAGAGGTATCGGTGTTGTTTCTACCAAATACGGTAAGATTGACGATATGGTACTTAAGATGGAGGTTGTTCTTCCTAACGGTGATATTATAGAAACCTGTTCTGCTCCGAAACATGCTGCAGGTCCTGACCTTAATCAGATTTTCATCGGCTCTGAAGGTACTCTCGGTGTCATCACAAAGGCTCAGATTCGTATTTTCGACCAGCCTGAAGAAAGACGTTTCCGTGGATTCTTATTCCAGGATATGACAGGTGCTTTCAAGGCGTCCCGCGAGCTTCTCCAGAAATTCAAACCCTCTGTTATGCGTCTTTATGACGAAGCTGAAACTGCTTCTCTTATCAAGAAAATCGTTGGTGTTGAGCGCAAGGGTGCATTTATGAACGTTGCTTACGAAGGCGTTAAAGAAATGGTTGAGGTTGAAGAAAAGATTCTTCTTGAAACTTTCGCTAAATACGGTGCCGAAGACTTAGGAAGCGAATACGGTGAAAAATGGTGGAAAGAAAAGATTACATTCTTCTATCCCGGTCATATGATGGATATTCCGCAGTGCTTCGGTACTATGGATACAATCGCTCCTTACGGTAAGATTGAAGAAATCTACTGGGCTATGAAGGAAGCTATTGAAACCAACTTCCCACAGGCTAAATTTATTGCTCACTTCTCACACTGGTATGAGTGGGGTGCAATGGTTTACGACCGCTTTATTGTTGACGGTAAGGATGTTCCTGAGGATCCCGTTGAGGCACTCAGACTCCATCAGGCAATCTGGACCTGCGGTGTTAGAACTGCACTCGCTCACGGCGGTGTTGTTAATGACCACCACGGCGTTGGTATCAAGCTTGGCCGTCTTATGAAAGAGCAGTATGGCCCTGCAATGCAGGTATTTGAAAACTTAAAGAAAACACTTGACCCGAACGGCATTATGAATCCGTTCAAGTTAGGTTTATAATTCAGGGGAGGTAACAGATTATGATAATGTCAGAAAAATGTAAACAGCATGTTGATTCCTGCCGTTTTTGCTGGATGTGCCACCACATTTGTCCTATAGGTAATGCTACCGGTCAGGAAAGAAATACAGCCCGTGCTCGCGCTCTCGGTATCTCTCTTGTAAACCGTGAGGCTATTGAGCTTGAGGAAATTATGGATAACATTTACGAGTGCTGCACCTGCGGCGCTTGTGTACACGACTGTATCACAGGTTGGGACCCCGTAATGTTCACAAAGGAAACCAGACTCCAAGCAGCGCTTGAGGGCAAGCTTCCCGAATACATTAATACTTTAGTTGCTAATTGCTTAGAAACAGGCAATGCTTACGGCAAAACCGCTACCTGTGAAACCTTAACCGCCGCTATCAAGGCTCATAGCGCTAAGAAAGACACACTTCTTTTCTTAGGTGTTGATGCTAAGTTTATGGCATGCGAGCAGGCTAATAAGGCCATTAAGGTTCTCGATAAAGCAGGCGTTGAGTTTACAATAGACGAAAACGAACTCCCCAGCGGCGTTCAGCTTGACTTCCTTATCGGTGCCACTAATGAGACAAAAGCTCAAATGGAAGCTTGCGCTAAGATGCTTGGCGATTACAAGACCGTTGTTGTATATGACCCTAACGATGCTAAGGCTATTAAGCAGCTTTACAAGGAGTACGGCATTGAGGTTAAGGCCAATGTTGTTACATACACAAGCTTTGTGGCAGGTCTTATTAAAGACGGTAAGCTAGAAGCTAAGAATAGCGGTAAGGCTGTTGTATTCCAAGACCCCTATCAGTTATCCCGCGACCTTGAGGAAACCGAGGAGGCTCGTGAAATTGTTAAGGCTTATGCAAAGCTTGATGAAATGCTCCTCAACCGCGCAGAGACCGTTTGGGCAGGTAACATCCTTATGGCTCAGTATATGCCTGAGGTTGTAAAGCTTGTAGCAAAGAGAAGAATTTTCAATGCAACAAGTGTAGGCGCTAAGGCTATTGTTACAGCCTGCGTTGCTGAATATGTAGCTCTTAAGGCTGTTGCAGAGGATGTTGAAATCATCTCAATCGAAGATTTGATTCTCGATTAATAGGAGGAACGGTAATGTTAGTTAATTTAAAACAGATTATCGGTATGGCAGAAGAGGGCGGCTACTGCATCCCTGCATTCAATGTTTATAATATTGAAACGGTTATGGGTGTTATAAAGGCTGCCGAAGAGGCTAAGGCTCCCGTTATTATTCAGGTTTATCCCCGTCTTGTAAATGAAGAAGTAGGATATTATTTAGCTCCTGTTATTTTGGCTGCTGCTAAGAAAGCAACCGTTCCCGTTTGCTTCCACCTTGACCACGGCCCCTCTGAAATAGAAGCTCAGCGTGCACTTTACTGGGG
>CAZNTP010000034.1:0-15139 GCA_964575985.1 uncultured Ruminococcus sp.
ATGTATGAGGACGGAAGTGTAAATTTTGAAAGACTCCAGAGTCTTGTAAACGAACAGATTGATGCCGGTATTGATGCCCTTGTAATATGCGGCACTACGGGCGAAAAATCCACTCTTAGATATGACGAGCATTTAAAGGTTATTGAGTATGCCGCAAAGGCGGCGGCAAAGCGCGTTCCTATTATTGCAGGAACAGGCAGTAACGATACTGTTTATTCGGTAGAGCTTTGTGATGATGCCGAGAAAATGGGCGCAGACGCATTTTTAATGGTTACTCCTTACTACAACAAAGCCTCACAAGAGGGTTTAGTTGCGCATTATAACTATATTGCCGACCGCGTTAACAAGCCTATAATTCTTTATAATGTTCCGTCAAGAACAGGTGTTGCTATTAAACCCGAAACCTATAAGATTTTATCTAAACACCCCAACATTGTCGCAACAAAAGAAGCTAACGGTGATATTGCATCTGTTGCTAAAACCCGTTATTTGTGCGGTGACGATTTGGCAATTTACTCAGGTAATGACGACCAGATTGTTCCTATGATGTCCTTGGGGGCTGACGGTGTAATTTCGGTACTTTCTAATATTTTGCCGTTTGAAACTCATCAAATGTGTATGGAATATATAAACGGAAACCAAAAGACAGCTTCAGAAATGCAGGTAAAATATTCTGGTCTTATTGAAGCCTTATTCTGTGATGTTAACCCCACACCTGTAAAACAGGCTATGAATCTTGTTGGTATGAATGTTGGTCCTTGCAGACTTCCACTCTACCCCATGAATGACAGTAATTTGCAGTTCTTAAAGGATAAGCTTATAGAGTGTGGATTTAATATTTAAATTTTTTAGGATGTGAAAAAATGATTAATGTAATTCTTTGTGGCTCGGGCGGTAAAATGGGCGGTTATGTGGCTAATGCCATTAAAGAAAATAAAGAAATGCAGATTGTAGCAGGTGTTGATAAATTTAATAATTCGCAAAGCTTCCCTGTTTTCAAAAATTTTAGTGAAATCAACACTCAGTGTGATTTGATTATCGACTTTTCTCACCCTGCCCTGCTCGAAGATATGCTTGAATTTGCGGTTTCTAAGAAAATACCTTTAGTTATTGCCACTACGGGCTACAGTGAAGCACAAATTGAAGCAATTAAAAAGGCAAGTAAAGAAATACCTGTTTTCTTCACCTTCAATATGTCGCTTGGTGTTAATCTTATTTGCAGTCTTGCTAAGAAAGCGGCTTCTATTTTGGGTGACGGCTTTGATGTTGAAATTGTAGAAAAACATCATAATCAAAAAATTGATGCACCGTCAGGTACCGCTATTATGCTTGCAAACAGCATTAATGAGGTTTTTGGTGACACAATGAATTATGAGTATGATCGCCACTCAAAGCGCCAGAAACGTACCAAAAACGAAATTGGAATACATTCTGTCAGAGGCGGTACAATTGTTGGCGAGCATGATGTTATTTTTGCAGGTCACGATGAGGTAATCACAATTTCTCACTCTGCTTTTTCAAAAGAGGTTTTCGCAGTTGGCGCTGTTAAAGCCGCAAGATTTATTTACGGTAAAAAAGCAGGTCTTTATGATATGAACTCAATAATGAGCTTTGAATAAAAACTAAAATATTGTCAAAAGATAAAAACACGGTAAAAAATTTTTACCGTGTTTTTTGCATATTATAACAAATTTTGAACATCATATTAACAACAAAGGAGTTGAATTAAATGTTTGATAAAATTTGTCTAATTCTTGTAATTATTGGGTCTCTTAACTGGGGTCTTGTGGGACTTTTCCAATTTGACCTTGTTGCATGGGCATTTGGTGGACAGGATGCAATTATTAGCAGAATTGTTTATACGGTTATTGCCCTTGCAGGTATCTGGTGCGTTTCTTTGCTGTTCAGAAACCACACAGAAGCCGGAGACTAAAAAGTCTACAGAAAAAACCTCGATGAATTTCATCGAGGTTTTTTGCTATATTATTTAGTGTTAGTCTGCTTTTTTAGCAGTTGCAAGTTTAATAACAAATAAAGTAGCAACTGTTAGTACTATACCGATTGGTAAAGTGATGTACCAATTAGGAATAAAGCCTGCAATCAGATAGCAAACAAATGAAATTCCTGCAACAGTTAATGCATAAGGTAACTGTGTTGATACGTGGTTGATGTGGTTGCACTGTGCACCTGCAGAGGACATAATGGTTGTATCCGAAATCGGTGAGCAGTGGTCGCCGCAAACAGAACCTGCAAGGCAAGCAGACATACATACGATACCAAGCTGACTGCCAACGGGGAAAATTGCAAGAACGATAGGAATAAGAATACCAAAAGTACCCCAAGAAGTACCTGTTGCAAAAGAAATACCGCAAGCTACAAGGAAAATAATTGCAGGTAAGAAGGTATTTAAGCCTTCTGCATTTGCGAGTGCATTCTTAACAAATGTGTCAGACTCCAAAAGACCTGTCATATTCTTAAGTGATGTAGCCAATGTTAAAATTAGGATTGCAGGTACCATAGCCTTAAAACCTTTAGGAATACAATCCATAGCCTGCTTAAAGGTAATAAGTCTTCTTGCAATGAAATAAATCATAACAACAACCATTGCAATAAGACCGCCCCAAGGAAGACCAACGGTAGCATCGGTATTACCGAAAGCCTCAGCAAAGCCAAGACCCCCAGACTGACCTATGTAATAAAGAGCATATACACAAACTGCAATTAAAACAAGGATTGGAAAAATTAAATCGATAACACGGGCTCTTGATTTATCAAGCACCTCTTCCTCATCGTATTCAACCTCGTCATCATCCTTAATCTCACCGCCAAAGGTGAAAAGGTCACCCTTATCGGCATTCATTTCGTGTAAACGCATAGGACCGTAATCAAACTTCATAAGAGTGATTGTAATAATAAATGCAAAGGTTAAAAGTGAATAGAAATTGAAGGGAATTGCCCGAATAAAGAGTGAAAGACCGTCCTGTCCCTCAGGTACATACTCAGAAACTGCTGCAGCCCAAGAAGAAATAGGAGCAATCATACAAACGGGTGCTGCTGTAGCGTCAATAAGATAAGAAAGCTTTGCACGTGAAACCTTAGCTTCATCTGTTACAGGGCGCATAACCGCACCAACTGTTAAACAGTTGAAATAGTCATCAATAAAGATAAGCACACCGAAAAGGAATGTTGCAAGTGCGGCGCCAATCTTTGTTTTAACGTGCTTTGCAGCCCAGTTACCAAAAGCCTGTGAGCCGCCCGCATTGTTAAGAAGTGCAACTATAACACCGAGAACAACAAGGAAAACAAATATACCCGCTGTGCCTGCGGCAGAAGCAATAAGGCCTTCGTTAGTGATGCTGTCAACAGTTTTAAGGGGATTAAAACCGGCTGACAACAATCCGCCAACCAAAACTCCGAAAAACAGTGAGGAATAAACCTCTTTTGTAATAAGTGCCAAACCGATGGCAACTACAGGGGGAAACAGTGACCATAGTGTTCCTACGGGTTCAGTAATAGAGCCTGTAAAGGCGCAAAGAATACCAAAACCGATAACAAACGCTAAAATCAAAATTTTTGGAATAATTTTTTTTGCCTGCATTTTTTAAACCTCCATTATTTTTAAAAATATTAACATATTATGAATATATTGTCAATGTTAAGTTCATATTTTATTAAAGCTCAATTGAAATATTCATATATTGCTTTTGCGACACTTTGTGTAATACTATTGCATTTTAAAAGCTCTTCTACAGTAGCTTCTTTAATTTTTTTCATACTGCCAAAATGTTTTAAAAGGGCCGCCCCTCTTGCTTTACCGACACCTTCAATTTCAAGTAACTCAGATTTCAGCATACTTTTGCTTTGTAGGTTTTTATGGTAGCCGATAGCAAAACGGTGCACCTCATCCTGAATTTTGGTAATAAGGGTAAAACAGCGGCGGTTAGATTTTATCGAAATATCGCCGCCCGTAGTAGCAATAGCACGTGTTCTGTGCTTTGAATCCTTAACCATACCGAATATTTTAACATCAATACCGTGCTTTTCTAAAACGGGCAGAACAGCATTTATCTGTCCCTTAGCGCCGTCAAGCAAAATCAGGTCGGGCAGGGTTTGAAAATAAGGGTCTGTCCCCTCTTTGTATTCGGTGAATCTTCTATCTAAAACCTCCGCCATAGAGCGATAATCGTCCTGACCTGTAAAGCCCTTAATTTTAAAACGTTTATATGCGTTTTTATATGGCTTGCCATCCTTAAAAACTACCATACCTGCAACATTTTCGCTACCCGCAGTATTTGAAATATCATAAGCCTCAATATAAGACGGTGTTGTTTCAATACCTAAAAGTGTTCGCAGTTCATTTAAAACCGACATTTCCCTACCCGTTTGTTCGGTCTTTTCCGAGAGATTTTCCGCCGCATTGTTAAGGCACATTTCGAGTAGCTTTAACGGCTCGGCAGATTTTGGGTTTATAAAGCTTACCTTGTGACCCGACTTTTCACTCAGCCATTTTTCTGTAAGAGTGAAGTCATCCTCACAGTCAATAAGAATTCTTGACGGTATGTCCGTTTTATCCAAATAAAATTGCTGTAAAAATTCACTGTAAACCGAGGACTTATCCAAAAAGCCGTCCACAAAATAGTGTTGTTTATCAGAGAGTCGGTTATTTCTAAAGGTTAAAACCGCAACACAGGCTTTTTCACCCAAAAGCGCAGTTGCGATTACATCCTGCGACTTGTGGGTTGTTGAAACTACCTTTTGCTTTTCGCGTATTTTCTTTATTGCATTTATTCTGTCTCTGAGTCGCGCCGCAGTTTCAAATTGCAGGTTTTCGGCGGCGGTAAGCATTTTTTCTTCAAGACTTTCGATAGAAATTCCGTTAATATCACCGCGTTTTATAAACTGGGTTGCCGCTTCGATACTGTCTAAATAGTCCTTATGACTGATTTTATTGTTACAGGGTGCCTCACAAAGTCCAATATGAAAATTAAGACAAGGCTTACTCCTAGTATCAAAATTTCTATTACAATCGGGCAATTTAAAAATTTTGCGTGCTTCGTCAACCGTTTCTTTAACAATAAATCCCGAATTAAATGGGCCTATATACTCAGCTTTGTTATCTGTCATTTTAGCGGTTGAAATACGCGGCCATTTTTCCTTTGTGATTTTAACATAGGAATAGCCCTTATCATCCTTAAGCAAAATATTGTATTTAGGCTTATTCTGCTTAATAAGTGAGTTTTCAAGTATTAATGCCTCAAACTCGCTATCACAGACGATATATTCAAAATCCTCTACATTAGAGACCATCCGTTTAACCTTTTCGGTATGCTGATTTCCCAAACCGAAATACTGTGTCACACGGTTTTTAAGTGCTTTTGCTTTACCGATATATATAATTTCACCCTTGGTATTTTTCATAATATATACACCTGGGGTTAGCGGCAATCTGTTGGCCTTAAGCTTTAGTTCTTTTAGCTTTTCAGGGTTAGCATAACGGTTCAAAAAATCACCTCTTTCTCTCAAAAATGCCCCTCTTTGCAGAGAGGCATTATAATTAGTTTACGGTCTTGCTTTATCAATTTCGCCGATTAAGTATCTACCGACTGCACAAGCGTATTTTAAAGCATCCGGTAAAAGCTCAATAGGCTTATTTCTAAAGAAATTATTTGCTTCATAAGTAAAGTCTCCCTGATAATCAATTTCGCCCAAAGCCTTTGCGATTTCTGTGTAATCCATACGTTCGTTAAAAGGCAAGGTATGACTATCATCCTTTAAATTAGTATCGTGTACATGAAGCGCACCAATACGATCTTTACCCATATCCTTAATGAATTCGGGAATTTTTTTGGTCACCAAGGAAACGTGACCTAAATCAAGACAACCTGTAATCCATTCGGAATTAACAGCATCAATATACTTATTAAATTCCCAGCTACGTGAACAGGTACTGTCAGTAATAGCACCTGAAGAAGGATTATTCTGCCACATATTTTCTGTAGCAACCTTAATACCGAATTTTTTGCAATAAGGAATAAGTCGGTTATAAAATTCAACATTAAGTTTAAAGAGTTCTTCAATGTTATCGGCATAAGTAAGGTGTTGTTTGGGATGAACAACTATGATTTTAGCGCCCAATATAGCAGCAATTTCCATAGAACGAACAATCATATTAAAGATGTTTTCGTCTTTTTCAGGGTCACCGCAGCTTGAGTGAAAGGGTGCGTGCGCTTGATTGCAGATTATTCCTAAGCTATCAGCATATTCACGGATAGACTTAGCTTCTTCTAAGTACTTATCGGTGTTAAATATATAGTTAGGGTTGTACATCATCTCACAAAGTGACATATCATAGGCATCAAAGCCTGCCTCTTTAATGATGCGGATAGCCTCTCTGTCAGAAAGACGAGTATTCATTGGACTTGTTGACACGGAAAGTAACATTATTAATCCCCTCTTAAAGCAAATTTATTAAATTTATTATATATTTCTTTATCTGCAAAGTCAATAAATATAAACTAATCTTGACAATTATTTTAAGGAATATTAAAATTAATATGAGGTGTTTTTATGGATACTTGGTTTTCGAGAACTGAAAGTCTTTTAGGCTATGAAAATATAAATAAATTAAAAAATTCCCGTGTTGCAGTTTTTGGAATCGGCGGCGTTGGTGGGTTTGTTGTTGAGGCACTCGCCCGCGCAAGTGTTGGCGCTTTGGATTTAATTGATAACGATACTGTAAATATAACCAACCTTAACCGACAGATTATTGCAACAAATAAAACTATAGGCAAATTTAAGGTTGATGCCGCCGCAGAGCGTGTTACTGAAATCAACCCCGAAATCAAGGTTACAACACACAAAATATTTTTAAATAATGAAACTTTAGTGGGCTTTGATTTTTCTCAGTATGACTATGTTGTTGATGCTATAGATACTGTTACCTCGAAAATTTTGCTTATTACAAAATGCAAAGAGCTTGGTATACCGGTTATCAGTTCTATGGGCACAGGCAACAAGATTGAAGCCTCTATGCTTGAGGTTTCTGATATTTATAAAACCTCTGTTTGTCCCCTTGCGCGTGTTATGCGCTATGAGCTAAAAAAACGCGGCATTAAAAAACTAAAAGTAGTTTATTCAAAGGAAGAACCGATAAAACCCTTTGAAAAGCTGGAAGAAATGGGCAGACACATTCCTGCAAGCGCTGTTTTTGTTCCCGCAACTGCAGGAATGATTATTGCAGGTGAAGTAGTAAAGGATATTATAGGAGGAAAACAAAATGCTTAATGTTGAACATCTGACTAAAAAATACGGTAAAATTATTGCCTGTAACGATATTTCTTTTTCCATTCCAGACGGCAATATAACTGTATTGTTAGGTCCTAACGGTGCGGGTAAGAGCACCATCATTAAATCAATTACAGGCTTTTTGAAATATGACGGTATTATAACTGTTGACGGACTTTACAACAAAAGTGTTGACGCTAAGCGTCTGCTTGGTTATGTGCCTGAGCTTCCCGCCCTTTATCCAAATCTTACAGTTGGCGAGCATTTGGAATTTATTGCACGCGCCTATAAATTAAAGGATTACAAGGCATATAAAGAAGAATTACTTGAACGCTTTGAGTTAAGCGACAAAGTGAAAAAATTCGGTGACGAGCTTTCAAAGGGTATGCAACAGAAATTAAGCATTTGCTGTGCATTACTTCCAAAGCCTAAATTTATGCTATTTGATGAGCCAATGATTGGCCTTGACCCCCACGCAATAAAAGAACTTAAGAACTTATTTACAGACCTGCGTTCGAATGGCTGTTCAATGCTTATAAGCACCCATATGATTGACAGTATTGATATGCTTTGGGATAAAACTATTATTATGCAGGATGGATTTGTTAAAGCCAATGTAAGCAAAACCGACCTTGAGACTTCGGGTGATACCCTAGAAAACCTGTTCTTTAGGATAACCGAGGGTGAAAGGCAGGAAACTTTATGAGAATTCTCCCCTATTACATCCTACATACATTTATAAACTCTATAAAGAAGTTATTTAAGACTTGGGTTGCCGTTTTTTTGGCAGTTTGTGTTGGATTTGGTATTATCGGCGGAATAATCGGTGTTGTTGTAGGCAGTGCTGTTGAAGAAAATATGCCAACTACCTACGAGGAAGAAATATACGAAGAAGAATATGAAGATGTACCCCTAACTGCTGAAGAAAAGCAGGAAATGCTTTCATTTATAAGAGGAATTATTATTCTTATTTCCTTTGCGGTAATAATGTTCAGTATTTACGGCGGCGATAAGAGCGGCGCTAAAATTTTCACTATGCCCGATGTCAATTTTCTCTTTGCAGCGCCCATAAAACCGCAGTCGGTGTTAATGTTCAGAACTGTTCTCCAAATGGGTATTGCCTTTGCTTCTTCCCTATATATTTTGTTTCAAATACCAAATTTGATGCTCAATGTGGGTCTTAGCATTTTTACTTGTGTTACCATTTTTATTGCCTATGCATTTTTACTTTATTTCAGCCGTTTGGCAGGTGTTTTTACCTATACAGTGGCCGCTACAAATGAAAGGCTCAAAAAATACATAAGGCCTTTTGTTATAATTGTTTTTGCAGTTGTAATCGGTTTGATTTATCTTTATGTTACTTCAAATTCTGAAAATGATTATTTCAAATCGGCTATTGATTTGTTCGCAAACGATAAATGGGAATATCTACTGATTTTCGGTTGGATTTCGGGACTTATTATGTCCGCGGCTAACGGTAATATTTTAGGCTGTTTAATTTATTGTTTGGCACTAATTGCCGCTTCGGTTTTACTCACGTTACTTATTTGGAAAATTAAAGCCGATTTTTATGAGGATGCTTTTTCAGAAGCCACTTCTGCACAGGAAATATTAGATGCCGCGCAAAAGGGCGAAGCCGTAAAACGCAAAAAAGACCGCAGTGAAAAATTATCAAGAAACAAAGAATTTAAGACCAACGGGGCGGTTATATTTTTTGAAAAGACAATATACAACCGTAAACGCTTTGCAAAGTTTGGAGTTTTTACCCCTACAGCTTTCACCTACTCTGTTATAGCGCTTTTTGCAACCTTTGGATTAGAACTAATACTTGATACCCAAAGTGTTCTGCCATTAGGTTTTATTATGCTTGTTGTGATTTTCTTTAGAAATATGGGCAATCCTTTGGCAGAAGAAATGACTCATAACTTTATTTATACTATTCCCGACAGTGCTTCAAAAAAACTGTGGTACAGCATTTTGGGATGTGTCTACGAGGCGGTTTTTGATATTTTACCCGCAATGATAATTGCTGTTATTTCAATGCCTGCTAAAATCGGTACTGTAGTAATTTGGGCACTGTTGTGGATTAGCCTTGACTTTTTCTGCTCGGCGGTAGGACTATTTTCAGAACTGGCACTTCCATCTGCCTTAGTTCCATCAATTAAGGCAATGTTTGCGTTATTTATCAGGATGTTTGCAATAGTTCCGGGACTAATTATGGTAATTATCGGCGCGGTAGCAAACGCACCGTTCTGGCTCATTTTTACCACCCTTATAAATATTGCTTTAGGCACAGGTCTTAATTTTATATCGCCCCTCTTTTTACATTCGGGTAAAAAATAATTGACAAAACAAAATTTTGCATTATAATAGTTATATCAAATTTGCAGAGTAGATAGCCAAGCGTTAAGTGCTGTTTGGACGGGGAGTTGCCGAACAGACGAAGGATTTTTCCCGCGGTTTAGCTATTGCATCCCGCTGCCGTGTAATAAGAATTTTGAACTTCCTATTATTCGGAACAAGGGGTAATAGGAGGTTTTATTTTATGTCAAAAAATTATTTAAAAAAACTATGTATTTGTTCCATTCTTGCTGCTCTTTATGTTGCATTGGAATGGATAGCATCAAGCTTTGGTAAAATTGCCTTTTTGGATAACTACCAAATACCGATAAGTTGCTTTCCGCTTATACTCGTTTCGGTTATGTTCGGCATCGGTTGGGGCACTTTAACAGCAGTTGTCGGTTCGTTTATTTCTCAGTTAAGCTTTGGTATCAGCTGGGGAACTTTGCTTTGGATGGCACCCACAATTATATATGCCATATCGGTAGCGCTTTTATATAAGGCTTTCCGCAATAGCAATAAAACCTATATTTTAGCCATTCAGTTTTTTATAAGCTCAATTCTTCTATCCTGTCTTAATACCGTTGCTATGTATATCAATAATATGATTTATGGTATACCCTACGATTTACTTAACAAGATATTCAAAGTAATAGTGTCACTCAAGCTTGTAGGAGCGGTAGTTTTCGCAATTATATTTGCTTTTATCACTCCCCCACTCATTAAAAAAATCAAAAAAACCGTTAAATTTTAAAAATAAAAAAAGCGAAGTAATGTTTTTTACACTACTTCGCTTTTTAGTTTTATTTAATTAATACATTCCGCCCTGTGCGGCAGCAGCTGCGGCGGCTGCGTTTGCGGCAGCGGCATCCTCAAGCTTATCTGCTACAAGACTTTCGGTTGTAAGCACCATAGCAGCAACGGAAGCTGCGTTTTCAAGTGCTGAACGTGTAACTTTAGTCGGGTCAACAATACCTGCGTCAAGCATATCGGTATAGGTTTCGTTATAAGCATCAAAGCCGTAATTAACCTTGTCGCTTGAAATAATCTTATCAATTATTACAGAACCTTCAAGACCTGCATTTAAAGCTATCTGCTTAATGGGTGCTTCAAGTGCCTTAAGCACAATGCTAACACCTGTTTTTTCATCACCTGTAGTTGTGTCAAGTAAAGCCGAAACCGCAGGAATAGCATTAATAAGTGCTACACCGCCGCCTGCAACGATACCCTCTTCAACAGCGGCCTTAGTAGCTGAAAGAGCGTCCTCAATGCGAAGCTTTTTCTCTTTCATTTCGATTTCAGTAGCGGCACCAACCTTAATTACAGCAACACCGCCTGCAAGCTTAGCAAGTCTTTCCTGAAGCTTTTCTCTGTCAAAATCAGAAGTGGTGTTAGCAATCTCGTTTCTAATCTGACCAATTCTGTCCTTAATTAGATTACTATCACCTGAACCGTCAACAATAATGGTGTTTTCCTTAGAAATCTTAACCTGACGTGCTCTACCCAACTGACCAACGCTTGTGTCCTTAAGCTCAAGACCGAGTTCTTCGGAAATTACCTCACCGCCTGTAAGAATAGCAATGTCACGAAGCATTTCTTTACGTCTGTCACCAAAGCCCGGAGCCTTTACAGCAACGCAGGTAAATGTGCCGCGAAGCTTATTAACAATAAGGGTTGAAAGAGCTTCACCCTCAATATCCTCAGCAATAATTACAAGCTTTTTGCCTGCCTGAACAATCTGCTCTAAAAGGGGTAAAATCTCTTGAATACTTGAAATCTTCTTATCTGTAATAAGAATGAGAGCATCATCAAGAACAGCTTCCATTTTATCTGTATCGGTAGCCATATAGGGGGTGATATAACCGCGGTCAAACTGCATACCCTCAACAACCTCAGAATAGGTTTCAGCGGTCTTAGACTCTTCAACAGTAATTACGCCGTCTGCAGTAACCTTAGCCATAGCTTCTGCTATAAGAGTACCAATTACCTCGTCACCTGAAGAAACTGTAGCAACACGTGCAATATCCTCGCTGCCGCTTACCATCTTAGAATTGTTAATTACAGTCTCAATTGCGGTATCAACAGCGGTTTTAATACCCTTTTTAACAACCATTGGATTAGCGCCTGCGGCTACATTCTTCATACCCTCGTTAATAAGAGCCTGTGCTAAAACTGTAGCAGTTGTAGTACCGTCACCTGCGGCATCGTTGGTCTTAACAGAAACCTCTTTAACAAGCTGTGCGCCCATATTCTCAAATGGGTCTTCAAGCTCAATTTCCTTAGCAATTGTAACACCGTCATTTGTAATAAGAGGTGCGCCGTATTTCTTATCGAGCACAACATTTCTGCCCTTGGGGCCTAAGGTTACCTTAACTGCATTTGCAAGCTTATCAACACCAGCCTGCAAGGATTTACGTGCATCTTCACCGAAAATAATATTTTTTGCCATTGTAAAAAACTCCTTTATTCAACTATCGCTAAAATGTCAGACTGACGAAGGATTGTATATTCCTCACCGTCGATTTTAACCTCTGTACCCGAATATTTAGCGATAAGCACCTTATCGCCAACAGATACGGTCATTTTAACCTCCTTGCCGTCTACAAGACCGCCGGGGCCTACAGCTACAACCTCAGCCACCTGAGGCTTTTCCTTTGCGGTAGAAGTTAAAACTATTCCGCTTTTTGTTGTTTCCTCTGCTTCTGTTGCTTTAATTACAACATTATCAGCTAAAGGCTTAATGTTCATTTTTAGTCCTCCTAAAATGTAAAATATTAATTATTGATAAACATATTAAACTAAAAGTCAGGAAAAGTCAAGAGCGGTTTCTGACTTTTTAAATTTTGTTAATAATTTTTACCAATTTTATTAAAATTAAAGCTTTTTAAGTGCCATAGAAAGTGATTTTGCAAGTATTGCGCCCTTGCTTGTAACAAAAGGCTTACTTTCATTATATTCAATTAACCCTTTGTCACATAACGGTTTAATCAAATTTTCATTCTCACAAGGAGTAATATCTGAATAATCGTTAATTATTATCAAAAGTAGTGCACTATCGGCGGTAAGTCCGCTTCTGTTAGCAATAGGCTCTATTCCCCTTTTTATACTGTCAAGTGAATTAAAAAAGTTATTCCATATATCATATAATCCAGCCACATAATCACCTCTTTAGTTATTTTACCTTTTTATTTGCTAAAAGTAAATAGCTTTCTTTAAATTTGTTGACAAAAAAAATACTAAATATTATAATGGGGATAATATAGTATGCAATAAATTTCAGGTTGGTGTTTTTTATGGAAAAAATATTCAATGCAGTTGATAAGCACAGACAATTAATCCTTGATGCAGAGAGGTATATCTGGCAAAACGCCGAAACAGGTTACAAAGAGTTTAAAACCTCAAAATACCTTGAAGACGCTTTTGAAAAACTTGGCTATACCCTTAATCGTGCAGAAAATATCACCGGTTTTTATACTGAAATTGATACAGGAAAGATAGGTCCTACAGTTCTGATTATGGGTGAGCTTGATTCTATAATCTGTCCCACCCACCCCGAAGCCAATAAGGAAACGGGTGCGGTTCATTCTTGCGGTCACAATGCGCAAACAGCCACCCTTTTGGGTATAGCGGCGGTCCTTAAAGAAGACGGTGTTACCGATAATTTATGCGGTAAAATTCGCCTTTGCGCTGTGCCTGCTGAAGAACTGCTCGAAATCGAATTCAGAAATGAGCTTAAAGCCAAGGGTATAATTAAATATCTCGGCGGTAAAACCGAGTTTTTGTACCGCGGCTATTTTGATGGTGTCGATATTGCCTTTATGGTGCACACATCAAATTCTTACAGCTGTGTTAAAACCAATGTTGGCTGTATGCTTAAAAATATAACCTATAAGGGAGTTGCTGCCCACGCGGGCGGTAGCCCTTGGGACGGTAAAAATGCGCTTTACGCCGCAAATTGTGGTATAAATGCAATTAACGCTATCCGTGAAACCTTTAAGGAAAGTGATGCCATAAGAGTTCATCCCATAATCACAAACGGCGGTGCTATGGTTAATGCAATACCCGAAACCGTAACCCTTGAAAGTTATGTCAGAGGTAGCTCTTTTGATGCGATTATTGATGCAAACAAAAAGGTAAACCGAGCACTTGTAGGCGGCGCACTCTCTTTAGGAGCTAATGTTGAAATAAAGGACAGCTTTGGGTATGCACCGCTCAATAACGACGATAATATGATTGCCTTAGCATCAGATGCCGCAAAAATTGCTATACCCGAGGAAGATTTTGTATACAGCAATTCCTGTACAACGGGCAGTACAGATATGGGCGATTTATCCTGTATTATGCCTGTTGTTCACCCTTATGCCGCAGGAAGTACTGGTACTTCCCACGGAAATGACTATTATATTGAAAACCCCGAAAAAGCCTGTGTTAAAAATGCAAAATGGCAGCTTACAATGCTGAGTTTACTCCTCTGTGACGGTGCAAAACGGGCAAAACAGATAATTTCTGATTTCAAACCGCTTTTTGCATCAAGTGAAGAATATCTAAAGTTTGTTGACAGTCTATATTCAGACTGTGAACGTATTAAATATAATGATAACAACACTGCAGAGGTAATGATTCATTAAAAATCCTATCAATTTAAACAAAAAAATATTCTGTAAAAAATAAATATATAAAATATCTATAAAAAATAAATGCTTCGTTGACAAAATATAAAGTGTATGATAAAATAAACTCATACAATATATATGGTTCTTTGTGACTGACGGATGAGCAGGTTTACTGCGTGGAGCAAAGACCGATTTTTGCCGACCGTCTGGGCACACTTTACCTTTTGGGGTTTAGTGCGCCCTTTTTTGATTAGGAGGTTAGTTTATGAAGAAAATAGGTATTATAATGGGAAGCGACAGCGACCTTCCCGTTGTAGAAAAAGCGGTTAACACGCTAAAAAGCTTTGGTGTACCGTATGAGGTGCACGTTTTCTCAGCCCACAGAACTCCGGTAGAAGCTAAGGAGTTTAGTGTAAACGCACGCAAAAACGGCTTTGGCGCAATTATTGCCGCTGCGGGAATGGCGGCTCACCTTGCAGGCGCTATTGCAGCTAATACTACCCTACCCGTAGTTGGAATTCCTATTAACTGCGGTAAGCTGGACGGTGTTGATGCTTTGCTTTCAACTGTTATGATGCCCTCGGGTATACCCGTTGCAACAGTTGCTATTGATGGAGCAGTCAATGCCGCTTTGTTATGTATAGAAATGTTAAGCATAAGCGACCCCGAACTTGCTAAAAAGCTTGACGATAAGAGAATTGAAGATTCTAAAAAAGTTTTAGAAAAAAATTCTCTAATTGAAAAACAGTTTAATAATTAATTTTTGATATTAAAAAAAAGGAGCAAACCAAAATGGAAAAGAAGCTTGTTTACAGAGGAAAAACTAAGGACGTTTTCGCACTCCCGGACGGTAATTATTCACTAAAATTTAAAGATGATTGCACCGGTAAAGACGGCGTGTT
>CAZNTP010000035.1:0-14973 GCA_964575985.1 uncultured Ruminococcus sp.
ATCCATCATATCATGGAAATCTGCATAAGCCTGATAAAGCTCAACGGTTGTGAATTCGGGGTTGTGCTTGGGGTCCATACCTTCGTTACGGAAAATACGGCCGATTTCATAAACCCTGTCCATACCGCCTACAATAAGACGCTTTAAAGGAAGCTCGGTAGCAATACGCATATACATAGGTATATTAAGTGTATTGTGGTGGGTAATAAAGGGGCGAGCGGCAGCACCGCCTACGATTGTGTTAAGTACGGGGGTTTCAACCTCGATATAGTTCATATCGTCAAGATATTTACGCATAAACTTAATGAACTGTGAGCGGATAATGAAGTTGCGCTTAACATTATCGTTCATAATAAGGTCAACATATCTTTGACGGAAACGTAAATCGTTATTAGTAAGACCGTGAAACTTTTCGGGTAGGGGGATAAGGGACTTTGACAAAAGCTTTATTGCAGTTGCGTGAACCGAAATTTCACCTGTCTGTGTTTTGAAAACATTACCCTCAACACCAACGATATCACCGATATCCCACTTTTTGAAAGCGGCATAAACATCCTCACCGACATCGTCACGGCGAACATAAAGCTGAATTTTGCCTGTAGAATCCTTAAGACCTACAAAGCTGGCTTTACCCATAATTCTGCGGGCAACAATACGGCCTGCAATTTTAACCGACTTGCCCTCGAGTTCATCAAAATTAGCCTTGATATTAGCAGAATCGTTATCAAAGTCAAACTTTGTGATTTCGTAAGGATTGTTACCTGCTTCCTTTAAAGCGGTAAGCTTTTCGCGGCGGAGTCTTAATATTTCATTAAGTTCCTGTTCCTTTGGTTGATTGTTTACATTCTTATCAGACATTTTTACCGTTCCTTTTTATAATGGTTATAGTAAGTCGAAATAGTGTGAATTTACACTATTTTGAAATTTCAACTATTTTAAGCTTGAATTCGCCGCCGGGGGCTTCAACAATTACCTCGTCGCCGATTTTCTTGCCGAGAAGAGCTCTTCCTACGGGAGATTCATCCGAAATTTTGCCTGAACGTGGGTCAGCCTCGGTAGAGCCGACAACACGGTATTCGGATTCATCGCCGTATTCAGCATCAAGCACTTTAACCTTAACGCCGATAACAACGGTTTTTGCTTTGCCTTTTACGTCTTCAATAATTTCAACATTTTTGAGCATAGCTTCGATTTCTACAATGCGTGCTTCAATTTTTGCCTGCTCGTTTTTAGCTTCGTCATATTCGCTGTTTTCCGAAAGGTCGCCGTAGCCGCGTGCTACCTTGATTTTTTCTGCAATATCTGCGCGACCCTCAGTTTTAAGAGTTTCGAGCTCCTCTTGGAGCTTTTTAAGACCGTCGTCGGTGATTTTAATAGTTTTAGCCATGAAAATTACCTCTTTCAAATATTTTTTAAACCTATATGGGAATATTAGAATGCATACAGTGTATTATATAATTTTTCTTACCCGTTGTCAAGTTTAAGTTGTTACTTGACAAATAGGCTTGTGATAATATATTATATGTGTATCATAAAAAAATATTTAGGCAAACGGAGATAGTGAAATGAAAAAAAGATTATTGTGTGCGGCTTTGGCATTAGCATTGATTTTTAGTTTATCATTTGTTGGTTGTTCAAATCGTGATAATAGCTCTGATTCGGCACCAAAAGCCAAGGTTACAATTTCGGTTGGCTCTGCCGAGGGCTCAACCGGTGACACCGTAAAGCTTCCTGTAAAGGTGAGCGGAAACCCCGGAATAATGGCTTTACTTATTGACTTTAAATTTGATGCTGAACAGTTGCAGTACATAGGTTTTGAAAAAGGAAAAATTTTCAGCGACTATGAAACCTCGGATGATAAAGGCATTGTAAGACTTATGTGCATTGAAAACGAGGATGTAAAGGGCGACGGTGAAATTATAAACCTTGAATTTAAAATAATAGGTGAGAAAAAGGGTGAAACCGAGGTTAGCGTAGTTTTAGAGGATAATAGCATTTGTAACTATGACGAAGAATTAATTCTCGCAAAAGGCGAAAACGGTACTGTAAAAATTAAAAAATAACCATAAATATACCTTGTAGAAGATTTTTTACAAGGTATATTTAATGCGTTTTGAAAGGTTTTGGAAAATGAATATTAAAATTTTACATCTTATTGAGGGCGCAAAGCAGGCTAGGGGAGTAACGGTTGTAATTGATGTTTTCAGAGCTTTTACGGTTGAAGCTTATTTGATGGATTGCGGCGCCGAAAAGATTTTTCCTGTGGGTGATATTAATTTTGCCTACAATTATAAAAAAGAGCATCCCGAAACCTTGCTTGTAGGTGAGAGACATGGCAAGATGTGCGAGGGCTTTGACTACGGCAATTCGCCGATGCAATTTGTCGGCAACGATTTTAGCGGCAAAACGGTTATTCACACCACAAGCGCAGGAACACAAGGGATAGCCAATGCAAATAATGCCGAGGTTCTGCTTACGGGTAGTCTTACAAACGGCAGAGCAGTGGCACAATATATTAAGAGTTTAAATCCCAAAGAGGTATCTCTGGTTTGTATGGGGCTTGAAGCGTTAGCGCCTACAGCGGAGGATACGCTTTGTGCCGAGTACATAAAAAGTATACTGTTGGGTGAGCCGATTTCTCTTGAAGAAGAAATCGAAAAGCTTAAAACAACAAGTGGCGCTAAATTCTTTGATGAAGCGCAAAAGGATGTTTTCCCAGAGGAAGATTTTTACCTTAGCACCAAGGTTGACATATTCCCGTTTGTTTTAAGAGTTTTCAAGGATGAAAACGGAATGAGTTATGTAAAGAAAATAAATATTTAAACGTATGAAAAACATAATATTTTAGTGTAAAAAGCAGTGGTTTTACCGCTGCTTTTATTTTTTTGAAGAAAATATAAAAAATTTTTAAAAAATACTTGATTTTTATGTAAACTAGGCTTATAATACTAAATAAGTGGTGAAAAGTGTAGCAAAAAACCATTAAAGTGTATTGAAGTGGTGAATTTGGAGGTGAAAATCTATGCTTTTTGGTGGCTTCGATCATAAAATTGATAAAAAGGGCAGGGTTTTCATTCCTTCAGCCTTCAGAGAAGAATTGGGCGAAAGCTTTATTATATGCCGCGGTATTTACGGCAAGCGTTGCCTATGTGTGTATTCGGCAGAGCAGTGGAATAAGCTTGTTGAAAAAATAGGAACACTTCCGAGCAGTCGTTCAAGCACAGTAAAGCGTTTTTTATATGACGGCGCTTTTAATGTTGAGTTTGATACTCAGGGCAGAATATTAGTTCCGCCTACACTTCGTGAATATGCAGGCTTTGACAGTGAAGTACATATTATAGGTATGGATACTAACCTCGAAATCTGGGATACTTCACTCTGGGCCGAGGAAAACGAACAGAACACGCTCGAATCAATTTCCGCTGTTATGGAAGAGCTTGACTTTTAGTTATGGAATTCAATCATAAGTCGGTGCTTTTGTGGGAAACTATTGAAGCGCTGAATATAAAACCCGAAGGCATTTATGTTGACGGAACAGCCGGCGGTGCGGGTCATTCGTCGGAAATAGCCAAGAAACTAAAAAGCGGTAAGCTTTATGCCCTTGACCGCGACCCCGATGCTGTAAAAATTGCAAGCGAAAGGCTTAAAGGTCTTTCGGCAGAGGTTATAAAAAGCAATTTCAGTAATATGAAAGAGGTTTTGGCAGATAGGGGAATAGAAAAGGTTGACGGAATTCTGCTTGATTTAGGAGTTTCTTCATATCAGCTTGATACGACAGAACGCGGATTTTCCTATCACAAGGATGCGCCTCTTGATATGAGAATGAGTCAAAGCGGAATAACCGCGGCAGAGGTTGTCAATACTTTTAGCGAAAAAGAGCTTAGCGATATATTTTTCCGTTTTGGTGAGGAAAAATTCAGCAACCGAATAGCCGCAAGAATAGTGAATGTAAGAAAAGAAAAACCTATTGAAACTACATTACAGTTGGCTGACATAATTGCCGAAGCAGTTCCGGCGGCTGCCAGACGTGACGGTCACCCTGCAAGAAAATGCTTCCAAGCGTTGAGAATTGCCGTTAACGGCGAGCTTGATGCCTTGGCGGCGGCACTGGATAAATGCTTCCATATGCTTAACACAGACGGTGTAATGGCCATAATTACATTCCATTCTCTTGAAGACAGAATGGTTAAACAAAAATTCAAAGAATATTGCACGGGTTGTACCTGTCCACCCGATTTTCCGATTTGTGTTTGCGGAAACACACCAAAGGGCAGACTACTAACCAAAAAACCCACCCAGCCCTCAGCGGCTGAGCTTAGCGAAAATCCCCGCAGCAGAAGTGCAAAATTAAGGGTAATTATTAAAAACTAAAGGAGTAGCAAAATGAATAATCTTAAATACTACAATGAAAGCTTAGCTTATGATTTTGAGATGTTTATGCCTAAAACAAATACAGCACCTCGGAAAAAAGATAATATTGTAGTAATGCCTAAAACCGCTGCTAAAGTAAGAAAACGCAGAGCGGCTGCTACCCAAAGCCTATCAGCCCCTGTAACACTTCTTATGTGCGCCGTATTCATTTTGGCAGGTCTTTGCGGAAATATCGCTTTAAGACTTCAGATAAACGAAGTTAACGATGAAATAAATTCTGTTAAAGCCGCTATTGCAGAGCTTGACAGCGAACAGGTTTGCCTTGAGGTTGAAATGCAAAGACGCATTTCTTATTCAAATCTTGAGCTTGAGGCAGTACAGCTTGGTATGAAAAAGCCCGATAAGGAAAATGTTACTTATATAAGAGTTAACGATAAAAATGCCGCAAAAACCCGTGACGGCAGTTTTATAAGCGAGGAGTAATAAAGCGGCGGTAAAAGTAAATATAATAATATGTATAGCCTACGAGAGTTGATTTTTTTCGACTCTCGTATTCGGGTATATAATGAAGAGATTAGGAGGAAGCATAATGGCAGTAAAACCGGGAAAACAGATGGTTACGCGCATAGTTGTGGTTATGTTGGTGCTTGTAGTGGCATTGGCAGGCGTATCTGGTTACAGGCTTATTGATATTATGATTGTTAACGGTGAAAAATTTCAGAACGATGCTTCCGAACAACAGTTGTATGATAGCTTAATATCAGCTCCCCGTGGGGATATATATGACCGAAATATGCAACAGTTAGCTACCAGCTCAAATGCATGGACGGTTTACATAACCCCTAATGGCATCAATAAATTAGAGGATTCCGATAAAAAGGAAACGGTAAGAAAAACTATAGCCGAGAATTTAAGTACAATTCTTGAGGTTGATTACAATAAGGTTTACGAGGATACTGCAAAGAAATCCTATTATGTAATAGTTAAGAAAAAGATTGATAAGCCTATTGCTGATAAGGTGAGGGAATTTCTTTCTGACGAAAGATATGAAGACCTGGAGCTTGTAAGATATGTAGGTCTTGATGAAACCACAAAAAGATATTATCCCAACGATAGCTTAGCGTCTGTAGTTCTCGGATTTGTAGGCTCTGATGACCAAGGCCTTGCAGGAATTGAAAGTTATTACGACAACGAGCTTACAGGCATTGCAGGTCGTGTGGTTGCGGCTAAGAATGCCGCAGGTACAGATATGCCGCTTACTTACGAAAGGGTAGAAGCGGCTACAAAGGGTAAGAATCTTGTTTTAACCCTTGATTCTTATATACAGTACACCGCCGAGAAATATTTGGATATGGCAATCGCTGAGAACAAAATTGCAGAACGCGGCGCCGCTGTAGTAATGAATGTTAATACAGGCGCGGTGCTTGCAATGGCAATTAAGGGTGACTTTAATCCTAATGACCCTTTTACACTTTCACAGGCAGATACCGAAAAGGTAGAGGCTCTTACTGATGAAGAGGAAAAGCAAAAGCTTGAAAACGAGCTTTTAAACCGTCAATGGCGAAATAAGGCAGTTTCTGATACCTATGAACCGGGTTCGGTATTTAAGCTGATTACTGCTGCTGCCGCTATTGAAGAAAATCTTATAAACAAAAGCAACACATTCTTTTGTAACGGTTCTGCAAATGTTGCGGGTCAACATTACAACTGTCATAAAAAAATGGGCCACGGTACCCAAACCTTAGAGCAGGCGATATCAAATTCGTGCAACCCCGCTTTTATTACAATTGGTCAGTTGGTAGGGGTTACATCATTCTCAAAATATTTTGAAGCCTTCGGTTTTTCTGAAAAAACGGGAATTGACCTTCCAGGTGAGGCTAATTCAACCTATCACAAACAGGAAAATATGGGTCCTGTAGAGCTTTCATCATCGTCATTCGGTCAAACCTTTAATGTTACACCAATGCAGCTTATAACTGCTGTTTCGGCCTGTGTTAACGGTGGATATCTGGTGCAACCGCATTTGGTTGCTAAAATGACCGATGAAAACGGTAAGGTTGTTGAGTCTGCTACAGAGGGCTATAAAAGACAGGTTATATCAGAAACCACATCTGCTACTATGTGTGAGCTTATGAAATTTGTAGCCGAAAACGGCGCTAAAAATTCCTTGGTTTCGGGTTATGATATAGGTGCTAAAACCGGTACTTCCCAAAAGGTATCTAAAATTCAGGCTACCGGTGACCATTATCTTTACATTGGCTCCTGCGTGACTGTAGCGCCTGCCGATGACCCCGAAATTGCAGTGCTAGTGCTTCTTGATGAGCCTAAGGGTGATAAATACTACGGCGGTATTATTTCCGCCCCCGTAAATTCGCGTATTATGAGTGATACCTTGCCTTATCTTGGATACGAGGCAAGCTATACCGAAGAGGAACTTAAAAAGCTTAATATAACTGTGCCTGAGGTATCTACACTTGCATTGGATGAAGCAAAGCAAAAAATCAGTAACGCTAAGCTTCAGTATCAGGTTGTAGGCTCGGGGGATACCATTATCCGTCAACTTCCTGAGGGTGGAAATCAGGTGCTTACAGGCGGTGTAGTTATTCTTTATACCGAGGAATCGGGGGATAAAACCGTAACTGTTCCAAACTTTGTGGGTCTTACCGCCACCGAAGCTAACAGGGCGGCGGCAACTGCAGGGCTAAATATAGAATTTTCGGGTAACACAAGCTCAAGCGGCTTAAAATCATACAATCAAAGCATTGAGGCAGGTCAGACTGTTAATGCAGGCACAATAGTAACCGTTTATTTCAGAGACGAAACAGCAGTAGACGGTTAGCCCTTTGTAAGAGGTGATTTGAATGAAACTAAAAAATCTAATTGAATGTAATGCTAATTTGGCTGACATCGAAATCACAGGTATTACCTGCGATTCAAGAGTTGTAAAGCAAGGCTATTTATTTGTATGCATAAATGGCTTTAAAAGTGACGGCCATGAATATGCAAATATGGCTTTAGAAAAAGGCGCAGCGGCTGTAATTACAGAGCGCGATTTAGGAATTTTCCCTCAAATTATAGTGGAAGATTCACACGCGGCTTATGCTAATATATGCGCTAATTGGTTTGGTAATCCTGCAAAATCCCTTAAATTAATAGGTGTAACAGGTACTAACGGTAAAACCTCTGTAACCTATATGCTTAAAAAGGTATTGGAATCTGCAGGCTTTAAGGTGGGTCTTATAGGTACTATTCAAAATATGATTTGTGACGAGGTTTTGGCTACTGAAAACACCACACCTAACGCCTATGACCTCAACTCCCTTTTTGCTCTTATGAAGGCTAAAGGATGTACCTATGTAATTATGGAGGTTTCTTCCCACGCGCTCGACCAGTGCAGAGTTTATAACCTTGATTTTGAGGTTGCAATGTTCACAAATCTTACACAGGACCACCTTGATTACCACAAGACAATGGAAAACTATCTTGCGGCAAAAAAGAAGCTCTTTAAAATGTGTAAAACTGCCCTTATAAATAGCGATGACGAATATGCCGATAAGCTTATAGAAGGGCTCGAGTGCAAGATTTCCACATATTCTGCAGGTGATAATTCAACCTACAGCGCCAAGGCTATAAAATATAAGCCAACGGGTGTTGAATATGAATTTGTGAGTGATAAGGATTTATGTCATATGACCGTTAATACAGGGGGCGGCTTTACGGTTTATAACTCGCTTTGTGCGGCTTCCTGTGCAGTTGAATTAGGTCTTCCTATAAAAGATGTAGCAAATGCTATAGCAGAGCTACCTGGTGTAAAAGGCAGGGCAGAGGTAGTACCCTGCGACCGTGGTTTTACTATAATAATTGACTATGCACACACACCCGACGGTCTTAAAAATATTCTTTCAACCTTCCGCGAGTGCGAAAAGAATAGATTAACTGTTCTTTTCGGTTGCGGCGGTGACCGTGATAAAACCAAGCGTCCTATTATGGGCAGTGTAGCGGCGCGGTATGCGGATTTTGTTATTGTTACAAGTGATAATCCACGCAGTGAAGAGCCGTCAGCTATAATTGAAGATATACTCGTTGGTATGGACGGAACACCTACACCCTATAAGGTGATTGAAAACCGTGTTGAAGCTATTAAATATGCGGTTGAAACTGCCAGGAAAGATGATATAATAGTATTGGCAGGTAAGGGCCACGAAACCTATCAGATTTTAAAGGATGGAACTATCCATCTTGATGAGCGTGAAGTGGTTGCAGAGGTTTTAAATACTAAGGAGTGATAATATTATGGACTTAACCGCAATTATAGCGGCTTTGGTAGCTTTTGCGGCTACTGCGGCATCGGGTTATATTGTAATTCCATATCTGAGAAAACTAAAATTTGGGCAAACTATACTTGATATAGGTCCTAATTGGCACAAGGAAAAGCAGGGCACACCCACTATGGGCGGTGTTATGATGATTGGCGGCGTGCTTTTAAGTCTGGCAATTGCTTTCGGCTATTCGGCAATTTCGGGTAACCGCTTCGCTTTAGAGCTTAAAGACAACTACCGTTTAACCAATTTTATTGCAGGAATAATAATGGCTTTGCTAATGAGTGCTATAGGTTTTATGGATGACTATGTAAAGGTTGTTAAAAAACGTAATTTAGGTCTTACTGCAAAGCAAAAAACCCTTTTACAGCTGCTAGTAGCGGCAGGATATCTGTTAACCTTGTTTTTAGGCGGAATGAGAACTACAAGCATTCCCTTTTTTGCTGATATAGACCTTACTCATGGATTTGGACTTTTATTCTGGCCGATAGCGCTTATGTTTATATACGGCTTTACAAATGCTGTTAACCTGACCGACGGTATTGACGGTCTTGCTTCATCTGTTACATTAGTTGTGTCTTGCGCTTTTATGCTTGCGGCAGGTTTCCTTAATGTTATGTCCTTTAACGTTGCATCTGCGGCTTTAGCTGGCGCATGTGTCGGCTTTATTTGTTGGAATGCAAAGCCTGCAAAGGTATTTATGGGAGATACGGGTTCAATGTTCCTAGGCGGTATGGTTGTAGCCCTCTCCTTTGGAATAGGCAGACCTGTATTACTGATTTTTGCAGGATGCACCTATTTTCTTGAGGCAATTTCCGATATTATTCAGGTGGCATATTATAAAAAAACAAAGAAACGCTTTTTCAAAATGGCTCCGCTTCACCATCATTTTGAGATGTGCGGTTGGTCAGAGCAGAAAATAGTTTTTGTGTTTTCGCTCATAAGCTTTGTGGGTTGCACAATAGCAATTCTTCCAATAATTCTAAAACTTTAACTTTTGGAGGCAGAGTATGGCTGTTAACAAGATAAAAAAACGCAATAACAGTGATAGCCACGGCAAAATGGACATTGTCTTTTTGTCTTTGGTTTTTATGCTTTTAACCGTGGGCCTTGTTATGTTGTTTTCAGCCAGTTATGCCTTTTCGTTAGAATATTACGACAACAGCTATAAGTTTATAAGCCGTCAGGCGCTTTTTGCAGTTGTCGGTGTAGTTGCAATGCTTGTAATTTCCCGAATAGACTACCATTTTTGGAGAAAATTCGCTTTAGCAATTTATATAATCAGTATTCTTATGCTTGTGATTTTGCTGATTTTTCCACCTATGGTTGACGGTATGGATGTTAAGCGTTGGATGGTTATCGGCTCATTTAGCTTTCAGCCGTCAGAAATTGCAAAATTTGCAATAATTTTGCTTTTTTCTTCGCTTATTGCCGCAAATCATAAGCAAATGAATAGCATTTTATTTATAGGCTTTTTGGTAGCACTATTAGGAATTACTTGTGTGCTTATAGTTGCAGAACCGCATCTGTCGGCAACAGTTTTGGTATTTTGTATAGGGGTTGTATTACTGATAGTCGGCGGTCTTGCTAAGCGGTATATAATAGGCGGTATAGGTTTAGTAGGCCTTGGCGGCTTGGCATTTGCCTTATCGGGCGCTATAAGTTATGTTGCCGACCGTTTAGAATATTGGCGCGACCCATGGTCCGATGCCACGGGCAAAGGCTTTCAAACTATACAGTCGCTTTTGGCCATAGGTTCGGGCGGAATTTTAGGCAGAGGTATAGGTCAGTCAAGACAAAAATATTTATATTTGCCCGAGCCTCATAACGATTTTATTTTTTCAATTGTTTGCGAAGAGCTAGGCCTTATAGGAGCAATGTTTGTAATTATACTTTTCTGCCTGCTTGTATGGCGCGGTTTTTCTATTGCAATGCATTCTTCCGATAAATACGGTGCGCTTTTGGCTATAGGTCTTACATTTCAAGTAGGTCTTCAGGCTATGCTTAACATCTGGGTTGTAACCAATACAATTCCTAATACAGGTATCAGTCTTCCGTTCTTTAGCTATGGCGGTACTTCGCTTTTGATACTTCTGGCCGAAATGGGAATAGTATTATCGGTATCGCGCGGCTCAAACTTAGAAAAAACTTAGAAGAGGGAATTAATATGCATATTTTATTTGCAGGCGGCGGCACGGCAGGGCACATAAATCCGGCTTTGGCGGTGGCAGGATATATTAAAGAACGCCATCCCGATGCTAAAATCAGTTATATAGGTACTGCCGAAAAGCTAGAAGCAAAATTAGTGCCCGAAAAGGGTTATGATTTTTATACAATAGATGTAGCAGGCTTTCAGCGAAAGCTAAGTCCACAAAATATGCTTAAAAACATATCTGCCGTTAAAAAGGCTTTTGTATCCTCAAAGGATTCTAAGAAATATTTAGAGGAGTTAAAGCCCGATATTGTTGTTGGTACGGGCGGATATGTAAGCGGTCCTGTTTTAAAGCAGGCGCAAAAGCTTGGTATTAAAACTGCTATTCACGAGCAGAACGCATTCCCTGGTATGACTACAAAAATGTTGGCTACAGATGCAGATGCAGTAATGCTTGCTATGCCCGAGGCTAAAAAATATTTAAAGCTAAAAAAAGAGCCGATTATTACGGGCAATCCTATAAGGACCGAGCTTTTAAGAGTAACCCGTGAAGAAGCACGTAAGAAATTAGGCTTTGATGACCGACCCGTAATACTTTCATTTGGCGGCTCATTGGGTGCTACACGTGTTAATGAGGCGGTAAGCGAGCTTATTAAATGGCACAACGGTACAGATAAGTATTATCATATACACGCAACGGGTAAATTCGGCTACGAGGATATGCTTTCCTCGCTTAGAGATGTGAAGTTATCAGATATGATAACCGTCAGAGAATATATAAACGATATGGACATTTGTATGGCGGCGGCAGATTTGGTTATATGCAGGGCAGGGGCTATTACTTTGGGTGAGCTTGGTGCTTGCGGTAAGCCGTCTATACTAATTCCGTCACCCTATGTTGCAGAAAATCATCAGTTCCACAATGCAATGACACTTAAAAAAGCAGGGGCTTCCGAGCTTATTGAGGAAAAGGATTTGAGTGGGGAAAGCCTTATCGAAAAGGTGACCTATTTAATTGATAATAAGCCTCGCTTAGAGCAGATGGGCGCTAATGCTAAAAAAAACGCTATAATTGATGCAAACGAGAGAATTTATAACACTTTAATGAAGCTTTACACGAATTCGTGACAAAAATAGCATTTTCACATAGTATGAATTGTGCAAATAACTTACTGTGGGAAGGTGCTTGTTATGTCCGAGATTATTATAAACGGCGGCAGAAGATTGGACGGCGAAATCACCGTTCAAGGTGCCAAAAATAGCGTTTTACCTGTACTTGCGGCTACGGTGCTGTGTCAGGGTGAATGCGCTGTACATAATTGTCCTGATTTATCTGATGTTGAGACTTCGGTTAAGATTTTAGCAAGGCTTGGATGCAAAGTTTTGAAGGACAGTAACACTGTTTTGGTTGATAGCCGTGATATTTGCGGTTATGAAATACCCGAAGAGCTTATGCGCGAAATGCGTTCCTCGGTGGTGTTTTTAGGTGCCGTAATCGGAAGAACAGGCAGGGCGGTTATAAGCAGTCCCGGCGGTTGCGAATTAGGTCCGCGGCCTATAGACCTTCATTTATCTGCTCTTAGAAAAATGGGGGTAGAGATACGTGAGGAGCACGGTTTTCTATACTGCGATGCCCCTAACGGAATTAAAGGCACAGAAATAGCGCTTAGTTTTCCAAGTGTGGGCGCTACCGAAAATATTATTTTAGCCGCGGCTACGGCTGAGGGCACAACCGTTATTCACAATGCGGCGCGCGAGCCCGAAATCAGCGATTTAGGAGATTTCTTGAATAGCGCGGGTGCCAGAATTTGCGGCTGTGGCTCGGATACAATATATATTAAAGGTGTAAAGCGGCTCGGTGGTACCGAACACGCTATTATTCCAGACAGAATTGCGGCGGTAACCTATATGGCTTGCGCGGCGGTTACAGGCGGCAGAATTAAGATAGACGGTATAATGCCGTCACACATGGTAGCAATGCTTAATGTTTTCAGAGAAAGCGGCTGTAATATTGAGGTTTCGGGTAAATCCCTTGTGCTTAGCTGTAACAAAAGATTACAGCGAATACCAACCGTCAGAAGCCTGACTTACCCTGGGTTTCCTACAGATGCAGGGCCTATAATAATCTCAATGCTTTGCAGTGCTGACGGCACTTCTGTTTTTGTTGAGAATATATTTGAAAACCGTTTCAGATATGTTGACGAGCTTAAACGTCTTGGCGCTAAAATTAAAACAGAGGGCAGGGTGGCCGTTATTGAGGGCACAACCTCGCTTTCGGGTGCGGGCTGTAAATGTACCGACCTTAGAGGCGGTGCGGCATTGGTAGTTTCGGGACTTGTTGCAAACGGAACTACAGTTATTGGTGAAATAAAACACATTGAACGCGGTTATGATAATATTGTCGGTAACCTGAAACGGCTCAATGCTGATATACGGTATGAAGAATAATTTAAGTGAATAAAGGAATGGTTTTTTGAAAAAAAACGTAACACAGGATGAATTTCTGCGAAAACGGGCAGAACGGCAAAGAAAAATTCGAAAACGAAGGCTTAAAATATTTTTTACCTTGTTTGTAGTATTTTTATTAGGACTGAGTGTTGTTCTTTGCCTTACGGTATTTTTTCCAATCGAGCAATTAACTGCCAAGGGTAGCGTGCTTTATAAAAGTGAGGAAATTATTAAGGCTTCCGAAATTGAGCTCGGCGATAATCTTTTTGCCTTAGCCGAGGGAAGAACGCTTAAAAAAATTAAGGCAGAATTACCCTATATTGAAAGCCTTGAATTTAAAAGAACTCTGCCTGGCAGTCTTAGTATTACTGTTAAGGATGCCGATGAGTATGCAAGCTATTATGACGGCAAGGCTTACTATACGGTGAGCAAAAGCGGTTGGGTGCTTAAAAAGGAATATGAGCCGCCCGAAAATATTTTTACGGTTATTGGTGCAAAGGTCAGCTGTAAAGTGGGCACTGAAATTGTTTTTGAGGATGAAGAACTAAGACAGCTTGCCGAAAAAATAATTTCTTCACTAAGTGAAGAAAAACTACTGATAAACAGTGTTGATGTTTCAGATAAGCTCTCAATAATAGTCAAAGTAGATAACCGATTCACAGTGGATTTGGGGACGGCTAATTATATTCCCGAAAAGATACGCCATTTGGCATCTATGGTGGAAAATATTTCGGAAGAAAAGTCGGGAAGAATTAATCTTAGTATGTGGACAAATGACAATTCACAAGGAACTTTTGTTGAAGAATCTAACGAATAAATAAAAAAATGACAATTTTGTAATAAAACTATTGAAATTTAAAAAAATATATGTTAATATCATAATATATGAATTCTAAAAGCGAAAATTTACATAAATACGGAGGAATAGAAAATGCCATTTGAAGTTGTAGAAGAGGCTAATGTAGTACAGATTAAAGTTGTAGGTGTCGGCGGCGGCGGCGGTAACGCTATTAACCGCATGGTTGACGCAGGTGTAAAAGGTGTTGAGTTTGTAGCAGTTAACACAGATAAAGCTGCTTTAATAAAGTCAAAGGCTGACCTTAAAATCCAGATTGGTGATAAGACTACTTCCGGTATGGGTGCCGGCGGTAATCCCGACAACGGCCGTGCCGCTGCAGAAGAGTCTAAGGATGAAATCGCAGCCGCTATCCGCGAAGCTGATATGATTTTCATTACCGCAGGTATGGGCGGCGGTACTGGTACAGGTGCAGCTCCCGTTGTAGCATCAATTGCTAAGGAGCTTGGTATTCTTACCGTTGGTATCGTTACAAAGCCTTTCGCATTTGAGGGCAAAAAGCGTATGACTCAGGCTGAAGCAGGTATTGCGGCTCTTGGTGAGCAGGTTGACAGCCTTGTTGTTATTCCTAACGAGCGTCTTAAGTTCGTTACCGAAGAGAAGATTACATTTAAGAATGCATTTAACATCGCTGACGATGTTCTCCGTCAGGGTGTACAGAGCATTTCTGAGCTTATTAATGTTACAGCACTCGTTAACCTCGACTTTGCTGATGTTAAGTCTATCATGCTTGACGCTGGCTATGCTCACATGGGTGTTGGTGTGGCTTCCGGTCGTGACAAGGCAGAGCAAGCTGCTCGTATGGCTATTAACAGCCCCCTCATCGA
>CAZNTP010000036.1:0-14694 GCA_964575985.1 uncultured Ruminococcus sp.
GTGTAGTCCCGATTCGAGAAGCACGAAACGGTTATCACCGACGCTTACATACTGGTAGACAGGCTCCTCGAACTCCTCACACTCAAAAACCGTATAGGTATTAAGGTTAATTTCTATGAGTTTTTTAGAGCCCTGATTACTTACCATAACCTTATCCCCGTTTACAAAAAGGGCGCGTGGTTTGTCAAAGGGCGAGCTCTTTCCGCCGATACGAAGCTCCTCGCGCATAGTGGCAAGATTATACCGAAGCAAAATATTTGAATCGGCATAGGATGCCCAGAGGGCATTATTATAAAGCACAATATCCGTAGGGGCGGCAGAACGGTAAACAAGGCTACCTGTCCAGACAGGTGTGCCGTCATTATCAATCAGTGCGGCGCTGCCGTCCGGCTCTAAAAGAAACACCTTGCCGTTAGGAAGCACTATTGATTTTACCGTAATATAATTATCACAGTAAGAAGCCACCGCCTTATAATTGTTACCGAATTTGGTAATCATATAAATATTTTTGGCAACGTCGGTAAACCTGCCGTTATCAAAGGAAATCATTTTATAGGCAACCACTACATTTTCATCCACAATTTCCTTGCAGTAGGAAAATATAATGCCGTTTGTAAGGGGTAGAATTTCATAAACCTCGCCCGAAAAAATCTGTTTCATACTTTTCTCCAATTAAAGCTTTATTGCATTTTTCTCATACATCTTTTGCGCCGCCAACAGCACTCCCGCCTTGGCACTGTGGAAATTAAGACCGCCCTGCATCCAAGCGGCATAGGGTTCTCTTAAAGGACCGTCGGCAGAAAGCTCGATAGAAGCGCCCAAAGTAAAGGCGCCTGCCGCCATTATTACGGGGTCGCTGTAGCCAGGCATATCCCAAAGTTCAGGTGTAACGAAGGCATCAACAGGTGCTCCCGACTGCATACCCTGACAAAAAGCCACCAAGCCTTCAGCAGAGCCTAAGGTTACGCACTGAACAATATCGCCTCTTTTTTCGTCACTTTTAGGAGTTACATCAAAGCCAAGAAGCTCGAACAGCGCCGCGGTATAAACTGCGGTTTTTAAAGCCTCGCCAACCACGTGTGGTGCTGAGAACAGTCCCATATAAAGCTCGCGGCTGTGACCTAGTGTAGCTCCGATTTCCTTACCGACACCCGCACAGGTAAGACGGTTTGCGCATTGCTCAACCAACCTTTTCTTGCCTGCAATATAACCGCCTGTAGAAGCGATACCGCCGCCCGCATTTTTTATAAGCGAGCCTGCCACAATATCAGCACCGACATCGCAAGGCTCCTTTTTCTCGGTAAACTCGCCGTAGCAGTTATCAACCATAATAATACTGTCCGGTGACACCTCGCGAATAGCCTTTACCAAAGCTTCAATATTATCAATAGTAAGGCTTGGACGAAGACTATATCCGCGCGAACGCTGAATATATGCCATTTTAGGCTTCTCTGCCGCCAAGCGTTTCTTTATTTCTTCGGTATCGGGTGTACCGTCTGCCCTTAAAGCAACCTCACCGTAATTTACACCGAAATCTCTCAAAGAGCCGTCGGTCACACTGTCTATACCGAAAACGCCCGTAATAGTGTCATAAGGTCTGCCCGTAACCGAAATCACGGTGTCGCCAGGGCGAAGCATACCGAAAAGCGCCACGGTTAAGGTATGAGTGCCCGACATAAAGTTATGCCGCATAAGAGAGTCCTCCGCTCCCATACATTCTGCCATAACACGCTCTAAAATTTCCCTGCCCCTATCGTCATAACCGTAGCCTGTAGAGCCAGCGAAATAGGACTCGCTTACACCGCACCTGATAAAAGCCGACAAAACCTTTAGCTGATTATATTCAGTAATATCGTCAATATGCTCGAACCAAAGCTTGCTTTTTTCCAAAGCCTTTTTATCAAAGTTTAGCAGTCGCTCGTCTATTTTAAAAAATTCAGTTACGTTCATCCGTTCTCACCCAATATCCGCCGTAATAAAGCGGTAAAAATCCGTTTTTTTCATAAAAGCCCTTTACCTTGTCCCTACAACAAACAAAAAGCTTTTTTCCATAATTTTCAGCAAGGATTGCATTAAGCGCCACCCCGCCGTAGCCTCTTTGTTTTGCGGCAATACCGTTAATTATAGCATAGTCGCCCGTATTAAAGGTTATTGCCGCGCATTTATCCTTTAAAGCAAAATAAGAAGCGCTACCCATATTAAGTCTACGGCAATAATCCACCGCAAAATAAGGGTATTCAGGTAAAGAAAGCCCATCCACATCAAGCAAATCATAAATTTCCTTGCTTGAAACAGTATCCCCAATAGCGCTGTCTTTAACATCTGCATATCTATACATTATATTAATACGCTCTTTTGGTTTTCTGCCTATTTCTGACAGGGTTTCATAATCACTGAAAACACAAGCAGGCGACAGTACATCTGCAAATTCCTTTAATTCCTCTAAATCTGCATTGCGGTTATAAATAATCATATTACCGTCGGTCATAGAAATTACCGCTTTGTCGCCGTCCTGACACCAAAAAAGCACCTTATCGTCATTTTTATATGCATCATAAAGGCATTTGATTTTTATAAGCTCGGCGCTGTCGGCCGATAATTCGGGCAAAGTATGACAAAGAGTTATCATTCTGCCCCACCGCTCAAAATATAATTTTTCATATATTCGGCAAGCGTTCTTAAAGCCGAAATGTCATTTTTGCAAGCCACAGAGGACTCGGAATGAATATATCTGCAAGGAACAGAGAGTGCTATTGTTCGCACGCCCTCACGGGATAAATGCACCGCTCCCGAATTGTTGCCCCCTGCAACCGCTCTTTTGGGCTGACATTTTACACCGCTATTTAAAGCAGCATTATAAAGACCTCGGTCATAAACCGTAGCTCCATCCATAAACGAAACTGCCACGCCGTCGCCCAGAGTGCAAACGTTGTTCTCTTCCGCTACACCCGCGATATCTGCCGCGGTGGTAGCCTCTAAAACTATAGCGTACTGCGGGTCTATACTGTAAGCGGCGGTTTTAGCGCCCCTGAGGCCTATTTCCTCTTGAACAGAGAAGCTGGCATAAAAATCGTATTCGCTGTCACTTCTTATCAAATCTATAAGCACTGCACAGCCAACGCGGTCGTCAATAGCCTTTGAGATAATCTTATCGCCCGATTCCTCAAACTCGCCGCAGATAACCGCTCTGTCTCCAAGGCTTATGAGTTTGAGAGCCTCTTCTTTAGAGGAAACACCTATATCTATATATAAGGTGTCAGGCTTGGGCGTTTTTTTGCGTTCATCGGCAGAAAGCAGATGCACGGGTTTACCCGAAATCACACCGTATATATTACCGTTTAACCTTACTTTTCTAAACATAAGCGATGGGGTTTCAATTCCGCCAACGGTTTTGAATTTCAAAAAGCCGTCCGCAGTTACACCGGTTATGATAAGCCCTACCTCGTCCATATGAGCATCTATCATAAGCTTTTTGTCTGTTTCCTTTTTACCCTTTTTAAAAGCAATTATATTGCCAAGGTTATCTATTCGCCAGTCACAAAAACCGTCAATCTTAGAAATTATAAAATCGCGGATACTACCCTCGTTCCCCGAGGTGCCGTCTGCCTGACATAAATTCTTTAAAAGCTCAAGCATTCATAACACCTCCGCTAAGAATATACTCACACACAAGGTCACATACCGATTTTAAATCCTTAAGGTCTACTATCTCACAGTCGGTATGCATATTGCGAAGCGGTATAGACAGCGTACAAGTGCGGACACCCTCTCGGTTTACACCAATCATATCGGCATTAGTGCCTGTGCTTCTGCCCATAACCTCGGTTTGATAAGGTATGCCGTTTTGCTCGGCAAGGCTTACTAATTTTTTAGAAACCCCACTGTCAAGGCAGGGTGCAAAGCCTATCATTCCGCCATGACCAAGTTTCCCGCATTCGTCTTCAGGTATCCCGATGCCGTCGCCAAAGCTGACATCAAGTGCTATTGCTTCATCGGGGTTGACCTTAAAGGCGGCAGGACGAACGCCTCGCATACCAAGCTCCTCACCGTCGCTCAGAACAAAGGCCACATTAAAGGGCAGTTTTTTGTCACTCAGACGCCTTGCAATTTCGATAAGACAGGTAACAGCCGCGCGGTCGTCAAAGCTTTTGCCCGTAACAACCGAGCCCGACAGCTCTCGCGGCTCAGCCTTAAAGGTCACAATATCACCTATATTAATAAGTTCCCGTGCCCCGCTTCCAAGACAGCTGTCAAGCTTAATTTCTGCAATGTCGGTGTACTCGGCTTCCCCTTTAGCAAGGTGTGGCGGTGTACTGCAAAATACCGCCGTTATCTTTTGCTTGCCGTGAACGGTCACTCTGCGGGACGGCAGCGTTCTTAAATCAATTCCGCCCGCTTTGTTTACTGTTAAAAATCCTTTATCATCAATAGCAGTTACCACCATTGAAATCTGGTCTATATGCGCGTCAAGCATAAGGGTGTAGTCGCTCTCACCCTTTAAAAAGCCTATAACGGTCAGCATATTTGTTTTTGAAGTATCACAATACTCGGAAAGCATATCAAAAGCCAAATCCGCAGCCTCTCTGACAGAGCCTGCGGCATCGGTATTTGAAATTTTAAAAAGTGTTTCTTTTATATTTTTCAAAGCTTATTTACCAGTTCCTTAAAATAGTTGCCTCGCGCGGCAAAGTTGGGGAAAGCATCAAAGCTGGCACAGGCAGGGCTAAGGGTTACAACATCACCCGCTTTAGTCTCCTTGTGCGCTTTTTCAACCGCCTCGGCGATATCCCGAACCCTTATAATTTCGGGATTACCGTCAAAGTTTTTATCCTCTCTTACAGCCTTTTCGATTTTATCGGCGGTGTCACCGCAAAGATAGAGCTTTTCTACCTTTTCGAGCACATAGGGTACCATAGGCTCAAAGGGGATGTGCTTATCATATCCGCCTGCAATGAGATGCACCTTCCCCGAAAACGCTTTAAGACCTGCAATAGTTCTTGTGGGGCTTGAAGCGATAGAATCGTTATAGTATTTAACGCCGTCAACCTCGCGCACAAACTCAATGCGGTGTTCTACTCCGCCAAATTCACGCGCCACCTTCTTTATAGAATCAACACCCACATAGCCCCAAACCGCAGTAATTGCAGTAAGATAATTTGCTACATTGTGGTCGCCTAAAATTGCAATTTCATCGCGGTGCATAATCGGTACATCTATACCTCTGTATGCCATGTGAAGATAGCCCTCATCGTCAAGCCAAGCGCCGTTTCTGAGCTGCCTTTCCATACTAAAGCCTAGGGACTGACCGCGTACAAACTGGCGGAAGCCCTCGGTGATTTCATTGTCACGGTTTAAAACCGTTCTTGAAAATGCGTTCTGATGAAGCAGAATATTCTTTTTAGACTCGACATATTCGTCCATATCCTTATGCACATCAAGATGGTTGGGCGCTACGTTGGTAACAACCGCAACATCGGGACTTTTTCGCATTGATATTAGCTGGAACGAGGAAAGCTCAACCACAACATAATCGTCTGCCGTAATATTTTCGATTTCGGGAAGTAGGGGCTTGCCTATATTACCGCCCACAAATACCTTTTTGCCCTCGGCTTCAAGCATTTTGGCAATCAGGGTTGTGGTGGTGGTTTTACCGTCCGAGCCGGTGATTGCAAAAATTGTTGCAGGGCAAAGGTCAAAGAAAACCTCCATTTCGCTCGTGACTGCGATTCCCTTTTTGCGCGCCGCCTCAAGCTCGGGAAGATAAAAGCTCATACCGGGAGTTCTAAAGATTATGTCAACCTCCAGGTTGTCAAGATAACCATCTCCAAGACATAGCTCAGCACCCGCCTTTTCGAGCATATCTGCCGTTTCACCTATAAGCTCGCGACTGCGGCGGTCACAGGCATAAACCTTGGCGCCCTTGCTCAAAAATTCAAGTATAAGCGGTGTGTTACTAACCCCTATACCGCACATTGCAATTTTTTTACCCTTTATTTGTTCGAAAAACTTTTTACAATCCAAAACAAAAGCCCCCTCGGTCTTTTTAAAAAATCTAAACACGTATATAATATATTATACTGAATAAATTACCAAATATCAACAGCAAGTTACGTTTGATTGAATATAAAATCAAAAATAAAAAACATAGCAAGAAATGTTAAATAATATGGCTTACTCGGTGAAATACAAAACCGTAATATACATATATAATAGGGTTAAAGATATCTCGAAACCGTATTTTTATTTAACTTTTCTTTTGCACTTCCGGGCGTTTCACCGCAGAGTCCCTTATATGCCCTTGTAAAAGCATGTATTGAGGAATAGCCGAGTATTTCGGCTACCTCTGTAACGCTTTTTTTGCGTAACAGCTCGGTTGCCGCGTTCATTCTGAGCGCCGCGAAAAAGCCTTTAAGGCTTTGCCCCATTTTTTCGGAAAACAGGTGGGACAAATAGGAATAGCTGTAGCCCGTGTCTTCCGCCAACTGTTTTAAGGCATCGATTTTATAAACATTGTTTTTTAAGTAGCTGACAACATAAAAAAGCAGACTTTCCTTTGCGGAAATATCACTTGTTCCCTCTCTGCTTTCTAAAAAGCGGTTGCAAACGGCGGTAATTATATAATTAAGCGCCCCTAACGCTATTGCACACGATACCTCGTCCCGTTCCTTTTCATAAAGCGAGCCGAGCACCGTTTCAAAGGCGGCTAACAGGTCCGAGCATTCTCCTAATACTGTGCTGTGGGTGGCTTTAATCCTTTCACGAACCCTTTGCAGTAAAAGGCTTATGGGGTTGCTTTTATCCACCTTAAAGCCTACGCAGTAAAAACGCATCGGCGAGGTTTTGGAGGGTATTACCTGATGCAAATCCCCCTTAAAGCAGAGATGTATCTGTCCGCTTTTTATAGGAAGCCTCAGTCCGTTATGAACAATCTCACCCTGACCGCCGTAAACAAAGGTTATTTCATCACACCATTGCTCGTGCAGAGCGTTAACCTCATCGGTGGTTTTGCAGTGAACATCTGCAAACTGAAAAAGTTGTATTCCGTTCCCGCAGGATAGCTTTTGTGTACCCTTAGTCTTAAAGGCGGCAAGATAATATTTTTGTTCTCTTTCGGACAATGCGTTTCGCATACCGACACCCCAATTTAACATATTATGTTATTTTTATTCTACCAAACAAGGATTGTAAAATCAATCTTTAATATTAAAAAATTAATATATTCTGGGAGGAACAGATTATGAAAAAAAGAATTGGTATTATAGGCTTTGGTTGGATAGCTAGAGACGTTCACTATCCCAACTACTTAACTATTGCGGACGAGTGCGAAATCACCGCCGTTTGTGACATTAACCCCAAGGCTATTGAAAACGCAAAGGCTAAAACAGGTCTTTCGGATGAAGCAATGTTCACCGACTACAAGGAGCTGATTGATAGCGGTCTTTGTGACGCGGTTGATATCTGCACACCAAACTATCTGCACTGTGAAATCGCAAAATATGCGCTTAATGCAGGTCTTGGCGTTAGTATGGAAAAGCCCGCAGGCATTAATGTAAAGGAGGTTAAAGAGGTTGAGGCTTTAGGTAAGGAAAAGGGACTTCCCGTATTTATCTGCTTTACATGGCGTCACCGCGCTACCCTTCGTTTCCTTAAAGACCTTGTTGACGAGGGTACCGTGGGTGAAATTCACCACATATTTATTAAATGTATTAAGGACTCTGCTCTCTGGAAAGGCAGAAGACTTGAATGGCGTTTTGAAAAGGAAAAGGCAGGTACAGGCGTGCTTTGCGACCTGGGCTCTCATATGTTAGACCTGCTTAACTGGCTTGGCACCGATGTGCAGGGACTTCAGGCCAACTACGGTACATTTGTAAAGAGTCGTCAGAAGCTCGATTCTGATGACTGGGCAGACGTTACTACTGACGACTGGGCAAACATTATTATTGACCTTAAAAACGGCTCTAGTGCAAATGTAACACTCTCTCGCGGATGTGCTACCTGCTCGGCTCTTACCGAGGTTGAAATTTACGGTAAGGACGGTTATCTCAGATTTAACGAGAGCGAGGGCGCAAATATTACAATCCACACCACAAGCGGTATAAAAGAGGTTCGCCCCTTACCCGAAAGCTACGGTGACCCCAAGCTTCTTCGTCAGTGCAAATCCTTTATTGATTTGCTTAACGGCAAGAGCGATAAATACACCACCACCGTTACCGACGGTCTTAATGCACAGTATATTCTTGATGCCGCAGAAATAGCAGGCAGAGAGCACCGCTATGTAAAATTAGAGGAAGTTCTTTAATAACGGAAATGAGGTATTGGAATGAAGCATAAGGCAGGTATTATAGGCTACGGCAATATGGGCTCGTGGCATGCTGAAAATGTAAATTCCCGAATAGAAGACCTTGAGGTTGTAGGTATTTACGATATAGACCCCGAGCGCCAGAAATTAGCCGAGGAAAACGGACTTATGGTATATGGAAGCGCCGAGGAGCTTTTGGCTACCGATATCGATATTGTAATTATCGCAACCCCTAATAACTATCACAAATACTACTCTATTCTTGCAATGGAGTCGGGCAAAAACGTAGTTTGCGAAAAGCCGGCTTGTATGAACTGCGAGGAGTTAGAGGAAATTATTGCCGTAAGCCACAAAACAGGCAAGCTTTACACCGTTCATCAGAACAGACGGTTTGACAACGACTTTGCTAGAATGAAAGAAATTATAGACCGCGATATGTTAGGAAAGCTATACTTCCTTGATTCCCGTCTTTACAGCAACCGCGGCAGCTCTGGCAGATGGCGCAGTACCTATGAGGCAGGCGGCGGCACCCTTTATGACTGGGGCATACATATGATCGATCAGGTGCTATGCCTTATAAACAGTGAGCCTACTTATGTTTCGGCTCAGCTTCAAAGCGTGCGTTTTCCTGAGGTTGACGATGTTTGCCGCGTTAATATAACCTTTGAGAACGGTGTCAGAGCGCAGGTAATCGCTGACCTTTGGTGTTACATTGACGAGCCGCGTTGGCATCTGTCGGGAGACGACGGCACCGCCACCATCTATAAATGGTTCGGTAAAGAGGGTAAGATTGTAAAAGCCAATATTAAAGAGGTTAACTGGGAGCAGGGTTGTGTTTACACACCTAATGGTCTTTCCAAAACAATGTGGCCAAGACCCAAGCAGGAAATTACCGAGCTACCACTGCCCGAGCCCGAAAAAATGCCCCGTTGGGAAGATTTTTACGAAAATGTTCTCGCCGTAATAGAGGGTAAGGCAGAGCCTATTGTTACTCACAATCAGGTCAGAAAATCTATGCGGGTTATGATGGCGGCATTTGAATCGGCAAGAAATAACACTACAGTTGCGCTTAAATAAATTTTAAAAAAGACTGTCTCGTAAAACCAAATTGCATAAATCAACAGCATAGCCTCCACTGTCGGCTCCCTCTGACGAGGGAGCTGGCGAGTGAAACGAGACTGAGGGAGAGAAAAACTATATTTTACATAATTTTAATCTTTCTCTCCCTCCGTCACAGCTACGCTGTGCCACCTCCCTCATCAGATGGAGGTAAGGGTTGTGCAAATTTCCTTCAGTGAGATAGCCTCTTTTAAAAATCTTAAATTCTCACACATCCCCACGAAAGACCGCGGGTGCAACATTTTTTAATACGTAAATTGGAGATTAAAAAAATGAAAAAAATAGGCATTATTGACTGTTATATAAGTAACTTTCATTCTAACACATATTATAAGCTCTTCCACGAAATCGCCGAAGAAGAGGGCCGCGAGGAATATGTAATAACCCATATTTACGCAACCCTTGACCTTAGTCCCACCACAAAGGAAACCACAGCCCAGTGGTGTGAGCGCACAGGCGCTAAGGAGTGCAAAACCATTCAAGAGGTTTGCCAAGCAGCAGATGTTATTATGGTTTTAGCGCCTAACCACCCACAGCTTCACGAAGAGCTTTGCAAAATCCCCTTTGAGAGCGGCAAGCCCGTTTATGTTGATAAAACCTTTGCCCCCGACTATGCGACAGCTAAACGCATAATCGATTACGGCAAGGAAAAAGGCGCTAACTTCTGGTCGAGCTCGGCTACTCGCTTTGAAACCGCAATGACCGACTATTTAAAAGAAGACGCACCCCATATCGACAAGGTTACCGTTATAAGCGGCAACCCATTTGAGATGTACTGCATACATTTAGTAGAGCTTGTTAACACCTTTATGAAAAACGGCGCAAAATCGGTCGTGTGCCACAGCGGCTCGCCCTCTATTATGTTTGAGATTACATATCAGGACGGCAGAAAGGCCTACCTTAATCAGTTTGAGGGCACCTATGCCAAATTTAACTGCTTCCCCGAAATAGAGGGCAAATGCAAGCAGGTAGCTTTTGTGGACGATTTCTGGAAAAACTTCTCACGCGCCTTGCTTGACTTTTTCGCTACAGGCAAAGCACCCATTCCTACCGATAACACCCTCGAATGTATAGCCATTCGCGAGGCTATGATTAAGGCAAAGGAAAATGTCGGCAGGGAAATAACGGTTGAGGGATAAATTATGAACTACGGTACTTTTTTAAGACTCTCTGCCATAGAAAACGCCGAAAAGGAATTTTGGGCCCTAAAGGAACGCGGCTTTGACTGCTGTCACTTAGTATATAAGCCCGAAAAATACACCAAAGCGGATGCCGAGAAAATCTTAGCCGCCTCAAAGAGCAGCGGCATAGAAATTTCTGCCCTTTTTGCAGGCTTTAGGGACACCCATACCAAATGGAATATATCCACCGACTATGAGGATGCAGGAATAAACAGCAAAAAATACGGTGAGGAGCGTATAGAGTATTTGAAATCTGCAGTAGATTTCTGCAACATGATTGGCACGGAGAATATTCTTATTCACGGCGGTTTTATTTCAAACAACCCCTATTCCGAGGAATATTTATATACCCTTAAAGTGTTTAAAGAATTCGCCCTTTTCTGTAAAGAGAAAGGCATAAACCTTTTGCTTGAAACGGGCGGCGAAAGCCCCGTAACACTGCTTCGCCTTATAAAAGAAGCCGACACGGGCAATATGTTTGTAAATCTTGACACCGCAAATATTATTATGTACGGCTACGGCAACCCTGTAGAAGCGGTTTACACCTTGTCCCCCTACATAAAAAGCGTGCATTTAAAGGACGGCTTGCCCCCTATAGACCCCTATGAGTTAGGTAAAGAGGTGGACTTTGGCACAGGCTTTGCAGATTTTTCGAAAATTTTCGCACAGCTTAAAAAGAACAGCTTTAAAGGCCCCTTTATTATTGAACGTGAAATCCCCGACGGCAAACAAAAAGAGGAAATTAATAAAACCCTTAAATCCGTTAAAGAGCTTTGGGTAGAATAGTAGAATAACAGGCTTATTATAAAAATTAAACTCCCGAAAGCAGTTCTAAAAAACTGTTTTCGGGAGTTTTATCTACTTTTCAAAATAGAATTGATTTGTCGGGTTGCAATACCGCCATATTTCACGGGATAACACAAAGTTTCAAATAATGCACTATTATATTTAGATAGTTATAAGCCTAAAGACCTGATAAGCTGTAGCTGTAAGGTTTTTATATGCATTATCGTTATTTAACGCTTCCTCTAATGTGGTAATTCCCCGCACTATAGGGAAATAAGCATCTATACCGTATTCGTTACAAACCTCGGCGCCGTCTGTTACACATCCCGAAAAAGCAATCACCTTTTTACCGTGTTTTTTAGCGAGTCGGGCGACACCAATCGGTGCTTTACCCATAACGGTTTGTGAATCAAGCCTACCTTCGCCGGTTACAACTATATCGGCATCTTTTATATCGTTTTCTATTTCGGTTTCTTCTAAAACTATTTCAATTCCCGACTTTAAGGTGGCATTTGTAAAGGATAGAAAAGCAAAACCCAAACCGCCTGCCGCGCCTACGCCTGCATAGTCTTCATCTGCTTTATCAGATACCGTTTTGGCTATTTGAGCATAAGCTTTCAGCCATATATCCATATCCGCAATCATTTCGGGTGTAGCTCCCTTTTGGGGAGCAAATACAGCACTGCAGCCGTTTTCACCGCAAAGCGGATTTGTAACATCACAGGCTATATTAAAAATACATTCTTTAAGCTCGGGTATAACATTATCGGTTTTTATCTCAAATAAATCTTTAAGTCCTATAGCGCCAAAGGCTATAGGATTATTATTTTTATCTAAAAACTCAAAACCTAAGGCGGTTAGCATACCTGTTCCACCGTCATTAGTGGCGCTACCGCCAATCCCTACAATAAAACGGCGACAACCTCTTTTTATTGCATCCTTAATAAGCTCACCCACGCCGTAGGTTGTGGCTACTAAGGGATTTCTCTCATCGGAAGAAATAAGCGTTATACCCGATGCAGCTGCCATTTCTATAACAGCAGTATTTGTTCCCTTCAAAATGCGGTATTTTGCATTTACAGGTTTTAATAACGGACCTTTTACTGTTAATTCAATAACTTCAGAATCAAATCCCGAAGACAGAGCATCTACTGTTCCTTCGCCGCCATCTGCCAAAGGCTTAACTATAACATTTGCATTATTATCTAATCTAAGGATTGCGTCCTTAATAGCGTTTCCGGCCTTAACAGAAGACAAACTACCCTTAAAAGAATCTATTGCAACTAAAACCTTCATTTAATCACCTATTCATCTCTTACCATAACCGAAATACCGTCAGGAATAGCAACTATTTTTGCATTATCATTTTTCAAAATCTCTTTTGCCTTTAATATAGCCTCATCCAGAGAACGAGCAGGAATCATATGCATTTTTTCAATAAGGGCATCATCCAACTCGGATACATAAATAACCCTTGCATGCATTAAAATTCTTAAAAGTATTTGTGCTTCCCACTGGTCAGGAACAGTTTCATTCCTTTTTCGACTCAATAAAAGCTTCATCGTCTTATTAATATCAGCTTCGTCTGCAAGCTGATGATAAAAATGGTCTCCGCCGGTACCGTCACTTGAAGAGGCAAGCATAATGATAACGCCATCCTTTTTAACTGTAGCCTCTGCCGCTGTCATACCCTTTACTGCCTGATATACATTCTGGTCAAGAGGATACCCGCCGTTTGTGGAAATAACGATATCTGCTTCTGTTTTTTTAGCCCCACAGAGCTTTGACAGAAAATCAGTACCCTTTTTATGTGCTTTTTCGACTTCACCCGCAACGGCATATATAACCTCTTTATCGCCGTTTAATACTACATTGACAATAAATTTCAAGCCGGTCCTTTTTGCCGCCCAAAGCATATCGGTATGTATGGGATTATTTTCAAGGATTCCTGTGCGAGAATTAGGATTAGCAATAAATTCGGCGCAATGGTTGCTAAGAACCGTTGTTCTGCCGCATATACCCGGCAGAACGCTTTTCCTGCCACCCGAAAATCCTGCAAAAAAGTGAGGTTCAATAAAGCCCTCGGCTACCAGTAAATCGGCATCAAATGCTATTTTATTAATTTCACATTCTCCACCCGAGGGTAGTATTCCTATATTTACGAGCTTATCCCGTTCATCGCAATCGTGAATATAGATTTTTTCGTTTTCAACGATTTCTTCGCCAAATTTAGAAACCAACTCTGCTTTTGTTGTTCCTCTGTGACAGCCTGTTGCAATCAGGATAGTAATATCAGCTTCAGGGTTTCCTTTCCTTATTTCCTCAAGCATTATTGGCATAATAACTTTGCTTGGAACAGGTCTTGTATGGTCGCTTGCAATTATAACAATATTCTTTTTACCACGCGCCAGCTCGCATAATCTGTCTGAATTGACAGGATTCTCTATAGCCTTTTTCACAAGCTCATAAGGCCCCGCTTCGGGCTCATATTCTTCTATAGATGAGGTCAAAACACCTATCAGCTCATCCTCATTAAAATCATAGCTTAATTTTTCTTTGCCGTAGGGAAAAAATATTCTTTTCATTCTTTTTCACACTCGCTTTTTAATCTCAGTCTGTTTATCATATGCATTATTGCAGGGATGAGTAACAGCTGTAATATAATTCCGGGGAAAGCATCAACAAATCCTCCCATAATAAATGCTGTAAAAGTAAAGGAAGCGCCCTTAATTCCTAAGAGAACCGCCTTGGCTATACCCCAGACTACACGCCCCACAAGCATTGCGGTTACAAGGCTTAAATAAATCTGAGAAATTTTGTTTTTTCGTTTCTTGGTATACATTATCCCGATAATAAAACCGTAAGCCGCCATCTCGAGAGCCATCCATACTGCATTTGGGAAAATTGGCGGCATACCGAAAATAACCGACCTTAAAAAAGGTAACACAAATCCCAGAGCCCCTCCGTATGCAGGACCGCAAATAAGTCCGCACAGCATAACCGGAATATGCATTGGAAGCAAGGTGTCCCCGATTTCCTTTAACTGTGCTGTCAAAAGAGGCAAAACCATCCCCAAAGACATAAAAAGTGCTGAAATTACCAGCTTTTTGGTTTTATTATTCATTTCAATCCTCCGTATCGGGTTTGTACTTTTCACCGACCAATGAATCTTCAATGTATTAAATTTCGGTCGTATAATCACCGTCTTGGGTTTAGTATATGCTTGTGTCAAATTGGGGACAAATTAGCCCCTAGGCTCCCTCTGACGAGGGAGCTGTCAGCGACGCTGACTGAGGGAGAGAATTTTTT